>JAAELY010000297.1 GCA_024226335.1 bacterium | reverse complement strand
GCGGGTCTCGACGCGATTTCGCTGCTTGTTGATCTGGGTCTCGAACTTCTTGCGACCGTCATCGAAGTTCTCGCGCATCTCGGTCAGCTGCTCGTCGAGACTCTTGAGAGCGTCGTTGAAGCGATCAAATCCGTTCGTGCTTGCGTGTGCCATCGTGATTCCTCCTGATTGCCGGAGCCGCCAGCTATGAAATTGGGGGCGGCTGGCCCGGGTTTTCATCAGGAAATCTAACACGCTGCGTCATGACGTCAAGAAAATTTTTTCCTTAGTAATACCAGTAGCTTACAACCGCGACAGCGATGCCCTTGCCTGCCAGTTCAACGCAGTCGGTCAAGGGGTTCGGCGTGCGGTTACCAGCGGATCAGCGCGGATCCCCAGGTAAACCCGGAGCCGAATCCGGCCATGGCGATCAGGTCGCCTTCCTTCACCCGACCCGCTTGGCGGCACTCGTGCAGGAGCATCGGGATCGAGGCCGAGGAGCAGTTCCCGTACCTCATGATGTTGTTGTAGGTCTTCTCGGGCGGAATCCCGAGTTTGTTCCCCACGAACTCATTGATCCGCAGATTCGCCTGGTGAAAAAGAAAAAGATCGACGTCCTCGATGGAGCATTTGTTGTGGTCGAGCGCCTCGTTGATCACCTCGGGCATGCGGGTCACCGCGTGCTTGAAGACAAACTTCCCGTCCATGACGGGGAATTGCAGCCCTTGATCGAGCATCTCGTGAGTGATGCGGTGGGGCCAGATGCGCGAGCCCGGCGCCGGTACCCAGAGTTTCTTGGCGAATTTCCCATCGGCGTGGGTGTGGATCGACATGATTCCGCGCTCATTGTCGTGCGAGGGTTCCAGGACCACGGAGCTCGAGCCATCGCCAAAGATCACTGCCACGTCGCGCCCGCGCGTCGTGAAGTCCATGCCCGTCGAGTGCACCTCCGTACCGGTGACCAGCACCCGCTCGTACTGACCCGCAGCGACGAACAACTGGCCGACCTGGAGTGCATACAAGAAGCCGGTGCACTGACAACGTACGTCCATCACCGGTATGCCTTCGAGCCCCAGCTTGTCCTGTAGAAAACAGGAGACACCCGGGAAGTCGTGCTCCGGGGACAGGGAGGCGACCACGATCGCATCGAGATCCTCGGGCTTGAGGCCCGCATTCTCGATCGCCCGTTTCGCAGATTCGTAGGCGAGTTCCGAAGGTCCGGTGCCGTCGTCGACGTGGTGGCGCTCCTTGATACCGGTGCGCTGCTCGATCCACTCATCGGTCGTGTCCATGAGTCTAGTCAGGTCTTCGTTGGTCACGACTCTGGGCGGAACGTACATACCGGTTCCGGTAATCCTGACCTTCCTCACTACCTGCATGGCTTGGGCTCCTTGCTAGACCCCCGAGGCCTCGAGCCATGCTTCGCGCTGCTCGTCGTCGCCGTCGGGGAAAATGATCGGTTCGAGTTTCTGCAGCATCTCCTCGACGCCAGCTCGCGTCACCGCAGAAATGGGAATACCGCCGAGCCGTCGAGCCAGGGCCTCGGTCTCTTCTGGCAGCATGCGATCGCTCTTGTTCAGCACCAGGTACTCGGTTTTGTCGCCGACGCCGAGTTCCTCGAGGATCTCGCGCACGACCTCGATGTTCTTCTCGACACTGGGGCTGCTGATATCGGCGACATGCAAGATGACGCTGGCCTCGGCGATTTCTTCGAGTGTGGCCTTGAAACCCGCGATCAGATCCGGAGGCAGATCGCGGATGAACCCCACCGTATCACTCACGATCACGTCTCGTTCGCGCGGAAAGCGCAAACGGCGCGACGACGTATCTACTGTCGCGAAGAGCTGATCCGCCGCGGTTACATCACTGCGCGTCAATTTGTTCAGAAGCGTCGACTTGCCCGCGTTGGTGTATCCGACGATCGACAGGATGGGCAGACCCTCGCGATTGCGGCGTGCGCGGCGCGTGGCTCGTTGCTTCGACACCTTGGCCAGCTGGCGCTCCAGGTGTTTGATGCGATCGCGCACACGGCGTCGATCGACTTCGAGCTTCGTCTCACCCGGACCGCGCCCACCGATTCCACCCGCGAGGCGCGACAGGGATTCACCCTGGCCGGCGAGTCTCGGCAGGCGATAGCGCAGCTGTGCCAGCTCCACCTGCAGACGGCCTTCGCTCGACTGGGCGTGTTGCGCAAAGATGTCGAGGATCAGCTGCGAGCGATCGACGATGCGCGCCTCGACCAGATCGGTGATCTGTCGCACCTGCGCGGGGCTCAGATCGCGATCAAAGAGCACCAGATCCGCGCCCTTCTGCCAGGCCCGCACGACCAGATCCTTGAGCTTGCCCTGACCGATCAGGTAGCGCGGATCGGCCTTGGGTCGGCGCTGGCGAATCGTGTCGACGATGGTGAGTCCGGCCGTGCGCGCCAGTTCGCGCATCTCTTCGAACCTCTCCTCGGCATCGTCGTCGCGCCCGAGCGTCACACCCACCAGCACGGCGCGTTCCCGCCCATCGACCGCGATGCCGCGCTGCGCCTCGCTGAAGCTCTCCTCCAGCTCATCGATCCAGTCCAGGAAATCGAAATCCAAAAGGCTGGGCTGGATCGGGTCGTGTCGCTGGACGATCTCGTCACTGTCGTCGGGTGGGCGCAGCGATGCATAGTCCACCTTGTCGGGCAGGCCCTGATCGTCGACCAGCACTGCGACCATCGCGTCGAGACGCAGGAGGCTCAGGTCGGTCAGGTCATCGGAGGTCAGGCGCTCGCCGCGCAGGTGGGTATGGATGCAGCGCAGGCCGCGGAATCTCCCCTGTCCACCGCGCACGCGTTTGAAGTCGGGCAACTCGATGTGAAACGCGTCGCCGATCATCACGTACTCGACCTGGCCGCCACGCGAAACCAGTGCGCCGACCTGGCGACCCGTCTCGAAGCTCAGCTCCGAGAGCTGCCGAGAAAAATCCTGTGAGACCAGAGAAGTACGTGGAATCTTGCGCTTGTACAGGTTCTTCAGGCGGCGAATCTGATTGGCCTTCAGGCCAAACGTCTGTCCGTACAGTTCCGAAATGACGCGCCCCCTATGGCCTCCGCATGAGGCCATATCGAGATGTTGGAGGGCCGAGCCCCCGGGGTCAAGCGGACGGGCCTTGACCATTTGCGGCAGCGGAGGCGACCCTGCCGGGCCATGAGCACCCCGCAGATCAGTGTGGTGATGCCGGTGCGCGACGCACCCGGCACCCTGGACAGCGCCATCGATTCGGTCCTGGCCAGTCGCGGGGTCGATTTCGAACTGATCTGCGCGGACGACGGATCCGGTCCGGAGACCGCCGCAGCTCTCGACGCCTGGGCGCGGCGCGACTCGCGCGTGCGCGTGCGTCACCTGGACCCCGCGGGAATCAGCGCCGCGCTCAACGCCGGACTCGAGTGGGCCGAGGCCGCGCTGGTCGCCCGCATGGATGACGACGACCGGATGCATCCCGACCGGCTGCGCGAGCAACTGAGCTTCCTGGAACAGCACTCCGATGTGGCCCTGGTGGGTTGTCGCGTCGAGTCCTTTCGAGAAGGCGGTCTGCTCGAGGGCTATCGACTCTATTCGGACTGGACCAACCAGCTGATTTCTCACGACGAAATTGCGCGCGAAGCGTTCATCGACTGCCCGATTCCGCATCCCACCTGGATGGTCCGACGCGGGGTGCTCGGCATGCTCGGAGGCTATCGCCAGGTGGACTGGCCCGAAGATCTGGACCTTTTGTACAGCCTGCTCGCAGCGGGTCACCGGGTAGGCAAGGTGCCGCGCGTACTGCACAGCTGGCGCGATCACGATCGGCGCCTCTCCCGCGTCGATTCTCGCTATGATCGCCAGGCATTCTCGGCGGTGAAGGCCCATTGGCTCGGCAAGCTGCACCCGATGCAAGCCGCAATCGTCTGGGGCGCGGGCCGCACGGGCCGGCGAATGGTGAAATTGCTGCAGGCTGAGGGGATTTCAACCCGGGCCATGCTGGACATCAATCCGGCGCGCATCGGGAGCTGTTGGAACGGGATTCCCATACTGTCTCCCGATATCCTCGAAACCCGGGCCGACGGCTGGCGCAGCGAGGGCCTGCGCATCCTGGGCGCGGTGGCGAGTAGAGGCGCTCGAGCTCAAATTCGTGCGAAGTTGAGTTCTGTAGCCCTCGTCGAAGGCAATGACTTCTTGATGGTGGCGTGACAAGCGCCGAGAAGGAAAGCATGGCGAGCGGAGACCTGGCACTGGTGTTGATGGCGGCGGGCAAGGGCACGCGTATGCGCTCGAGTCTGCCCAAGGTGTTACATCCCGTATGTGGGCGTCCCATTCTCATGCACGCCGTGCAGCTTGGACGCGAACTGGGCGCCAGGCGCGTCGTGGCTGTCGTGGGCAGTGGCGAAGACCAGGTGCGTGAGGTGCTGGCGGACGAAGACGTCGAGATCGTCGTCCAATCCGAACAACTCGGTACCGCGCACGCGGCCCTGCAGGCTCGGGCTCTTCTGGAAGATCACGAAGGGCCCGTGCTCGTGATGAACGGTGATCACCCGCTGTATCGCGCGAGCACTTTCAACGATCTGCTCGATACCTATCGCAAGGGATCTGCCGAACTCGCCATCCTGGTCGCCGAATTTCCCAATCCAACGGGCTACGGACGCATCGTTCGCAACAGCGACGGATCGGTCGCGCGCGTGATCGAAGAAGATGACGCGGACGCAGCCACCAAAGAGATCCGCGAAGTGAATCTGGGCGCCTACCTGGCTTCTTCCGAGCTCCTGTTTCAGTGCCTGTCCAAGGTGGGCAACGACAACGCCAAGTCCGAGTACTACTTGACCGACGTCATCGAGATCGCGGCGCAAGAAGGCCGGCGCGTCGAGACTTCGAGCACGGACGACTGGACCGAAACACTGGGCGTGAACAGCCGCGTCGAACTCGCCGAGGCCGAACGACTGATGCGCCGGAGACTCGCCGAGTACTGGATGCGTGAAGGTGTGAGCTTCGTCGATCCGGACTGCACCTATCTGGACTGCGACGTCGAAATCGGACCCGACACCCGCATCGAACCCGGGGTCACGTTGAAAAGCGGCACTCGCATCGGTTCGGGGTGTCGGATTGACTCTGGCGCAGTAATCGAGAATACGACGATCGGCGATGATTGCTGGATCAAGCCACAATGCTGGCTCGAAGGCGCCCGTCTGGCCGCGCGGGTCGTCGTGGGCCCTTCCGCACATCTTCGCCCCGACACCGACCTGGCGGACGACGTGCGAGTCGGAAACTACGTCGAGATCAAGAATTCCAGGCTCGGCCCCGGGACGAAGGCCGATCACCTTTCCTATCTCGGCGACTCGGATGTGGGCTCGGGGGTGACGATCGGCTGTGGCGCCATCACCGTGAACTACGACGGTACCTCCAAGAGCCGCACCGTGATCGGCGATCGCGTTTTTGTGGGCTGCAATTCGAATTTGATCGCACCTGTGGAGATCGAATCCGGTGCATACATAGCCGCGGGATCGACCATCAACAAAGAAGTCCCGGACGGCGCTCTGGCGATTGCCAGGGCTCGTCAGCGGAACATCGAAGGCTGGCGTGATCGCCGCTTCGGAAAGAAGGACGGGAAGGACTAGCGATGTGCGGAATCGTCGGCTTCGTTGGTGAATCGGATCGCGCACAGGACGTGATCCTCGACGGCCTCAAACGCCTGGAATACCGCGGTTATGATTCCGCAGGTCTGGCCGTGCTCGACGACGCGAAGTTGCGTGTCGTGCGCGCCACGGGCAAGCTGGTCAACCTGGAATCCGCATTGCGCGATATTCCGCTCACGGGAACGCTGGGCATCGGGCACACGCGTTGGGCCACACACGGAAAGCCCTCGGAGCAGAACGCCCACCCCCACGTCGCCGGTTCCGTCGCCGTGATCGGCAACGGGATCGTCGAAAACTTCCGGGAACTGCGGGCCGAACTCCGCGACAAGGGCTGCGAGTTCGCATCCGAAACCGACACCGAGATCATCTCCCATCTGGTCTTTCTGGAACGCAAGAAGAGCAAGTCGCTGATCGAGGCCGTGCGAGCGGCCGTGCGCCATCTGGACGGCTCCTACGCGATCGCCGTGATCGACGAAGACGAGCCGGACCAGATCGTGATCGCAAAAAACGGCGGGAACCCGATCATCATCGGACTGGGCGAAGGAGAGAACTTCGTCGCCTCCGATATTCCGACGATCTTGCCGTACACGCGCCACGTGCTGATCTTGCACGACGAAGAGATGGGCGTGATCAAGCGCGACTCCGTCGAACTGACCACATTTGCGGGTGAGCCCTTCGACCGCGAAGCGAAACTGATCCAGTGGGATCCGGTGCAGGCGGAAAAAGGCGGCTACGACCGGTTCATGCAGAAGGAGATCTACGAGCAGCCGCGCGCAATCTCCGACACGATCGGCCGCCGGGTCGTCGATGAGACCGGCGGCATCGATCTCGACGGGATCGATCTCGACGAGGCGTTCGTACGCAATCTGCGCGGCATCCAGCTCGTAGCTTGCGGCACCGCCTGGCATTCATGTCTGCTCGGGCGGATGATGATCGAACGACTGGCCCGAATCCCCTGCGACGTCGATCTGGCAAGCGAATTCCGCTACCGGGATCCGCTGCTCACCGATCAACACCTGATCATTCCAGTTTCACAATCGGGCGAGACCGCCGACACGATCGCAGCCATGCGCGAAGGCCGGAAACTCGGCGCACGTGCGCTCGCCGTGTGCAATGTGCACGAGAGCACGATCGCGCGCGAAGCCGATGACGTCCTATACACCCACGCCGGACCGGAGATCGGCGTGGCCTCGACCAAATGCTTTACGACACAGGTGGTTGCCCTCTATCTGGTCGCGCTGAAGCTCGGCATCCTTCGGGGGACGCTCTCGCCCGAACAGGTGCGCGCCGAAACCCAGGAGTTGCGCCGCCTGCCGCGACTGGTCGACGAGACACTGGGCCTGTGGGACGAGGTCGAAGGCATCGCCCGCCGCCATTTCCACGCTCGGGACTTCCTGTTCCTGGGCCGCGGCTACGGTTACCCGATCGCGCTCGAAGGCGCGCTCAAACTCAAGGAAATCTCCTATATCCACGCCGAGGGTTATGCCGCCGGTGAGATGAAGCACGGACCGATCGCGCTGATCGACGAAGACGTACCCGTGGTGATCGTGGCAAACCAGGCCTCCGTCTACGGCAAGGTGATCTCGAACGCCGAGGAAGTCCGCGCCCGCGGCGGCATCGTGATCGCGATCGTGGAACAGGGCAACGAGGGAGCTCGCGAATACGCCGACGAGGTGATCGTGATTCCGAGTGCGCCAGAAGCGCTGGGCGCGGTGCTGGCGACGGTCCCGCTGCAGATCCTCTCCTACCACGTCGCCACCCTGAAGGGCACCGACGCGGATCAGCCGCGCAACCTGGCGAAGAGCGTCACCGTCGAGTAGCGACAGACTGGAGCGGCGGGTAAGTTCTGCCCGCATTGTCGACGCCACCGAACCACATGGCGACCCTGCTCGACGGCTTGAACCCCGAGCAGCGCGTAGCTGCTGAACACACAGAGGGCCCGCTGCTCGTACTCGCCGGTGCGGGGAGCGGCAAGACGCGCATGCTCACGCATCGCATTGCTCATCTGATCAGCTGCGGCAAGGCTCAACCCTGGGAAATCCTCGCGGTCACGTTCACGAACAAGGCCGCGCGCGAGATGCGCGAACGGGTCGATTCGCTTCTCGAGCGCGAGAACTCCGGTGTCTGGGTCTCCACCTTTCATTCCACCTGCGTCCGCATCCTGCGCCGCGAAATCACACAACTCGGTTACGAGCCCAATTTCGTAATCTACGACCAGTCCGACTCGCTTGCGCTGGTCAAGCGCGTACTGCGGGCCCTGAATGCGGATGAACGCTCCTACCCTCCACGGGGAGTGCGAGCGCAGATCGATCGCCTCAAGAACCGCGGTCTGCTACCCGCCGATCTCGTCCGAGAAGACAGTTTCGAGGCGCAGAAGATCGCCGACGTCTACCAGCGCTACCAGAAAGAGCTTCGACGCGCGAATGCGCTGGATTTCGGCGACCTCATCCTGCTGACGACACGACTTTTCCAGAACCACCCGGCCGTCCTGCAAAACTATCAGCGGCGCTGGCGCTACGTGTTGGTGGACGAGTACCAGGACACCAATCCCGTGCAGTACCAACTCCTTCGCCTTCTGGTCGATGAACACCGGAACATCTGTGTGGTGGGCGACGAGGACCAGTCGATCTACGCGTTTCGCGAAGCCGACATCCGCAATATCCTGGGTTTCGAGAAGGACTTTCCCGGCGCGGCGGTCGTACACCTGGAGCGAAACTACCGCTCTTCGCAGCCGATCCTCGACGCCGCGACCGCCGTCGTATCGAACAACACCGAGCGTAAGGGCAAGAAACTGTACACCGAGCGCGCCGAAGGCGAGCCGGTGCGCTTCTTCCAGGCCCCCGACGATCGCGCAGAAGCTTCGTATGTCGTCGGTGAAATGCTGCGGCGGCGCGAAGCGGGCGCGAAGCTGGGCGACGTGGCGATCTTCTACCGCACTCATGCGCAGTCCCGGCCGCTCGAAGAAGAGCTGCTCAAGTACAACGTGCCTTATGCCGTCGTCGGCGGGACGCGCTTCTACGATCGTGCCGAGGTCAAGAACGCCCTTGCCTATCTGCGCGTGATCGCGAATCCCGACGATGCAGAGAGCCTGCTGCGCATCATCAACACTCCTGTGCGGGGAATCGGTCGAACGACGATAGAACGCCTGCTCGAGCTTGCAGAAACACGCGGCGCTTCGCTCTGGAGCGCGACACGTACAGCCTGCGACGAGGGTCTCTTGCGCGGTGCCGCAGCAAAACGCGTACCCGAGTTCCTGGCGCTGATGGACAACCTGAACTCGCACCGCCAGGGATCGGTCGTACAGCTTCTGGCTCATGTGCTCGAGACCTCTGGCTATATCCGGGCACTCGAACAGGAAGCGACGGTCGAATCCGAGGCGCGGCTGGAAAACCTCAATGAGTTGCTGGCGGCCGTCGAGGAATTCGAGAGCCAGAACGCCGATGCGGAGCCGATCGAAGCCGAGCCTCCCGGGGACGATGGCGGGGTCGCGGCGGACACCGGCCCCCGCGACTTGCTCGATCTGTTCCTCGAACAGGTCACCCTCCTGTCCGAAGCCGACAAACTGGACGCTGACGAGGATCGAGTCGTGCTCATGACTGTACACGTCGCCAAAGGACTCGAGTTTCCGACCGTGTTCGTCGTAGGCCTGGAAGAGGGCATCTTCCCGCACTTCGCGTCCATGGACGACCCGACGGCAATCGAAGAAGAACGACGGCTCTGCTACGTGGCGATGACTCGTGCCGAGGAGCATCTGTACCTGACCAATGCCACGATGCGACGGATGTACGGTTCGGTGCGCTACAACGCACCGAGCCGCTTCCTGGAAGAGATTCCCAACGGTCCGCGGGCCTCTGAACGCGGGCTTCCCGGCATGGATCGCGTCGCCGCCAGCCCGCTTTCTCCGCGCGGGGAAGAGCGGCCGCATCGCCGCATCCCGGCCGCAAAGCGCACAGTCGCGGCAGATCCCGGATCAAACATCACGGTCGATTACAGCGAAAGCCAGTCCGATCCAGACGAAATACCCCTTCTGGAGGTGGGTCGCCGCGTTGAACACCCGGTCTTCGGAGAAGGCAATATTACCGAGGTCTCGGGTAGCGGTGCCGCCGCGAAAGTGAAGATCCAGTTCGATCGAGCGGGTATCAAGACAATCAAGCCCAAGTATGCCCAGCTACGCGTGCTCTCGTAAGCCCCTTTCCGCCGCGCTAGCCTCTCCCTCCCTGTTCAGAGTCCGGGGAGACACACTCTGTTCGCAGTCCAGGATGCGACCGTCAACGAGTTTCGAACCAAGCGCTTGACCTTGCGCGCGGCTCGCCGTGCGGATACAGGCCCGCTCCACGAAGCGATCACGGAAACACTTCCGGAGTTGATCCGCTGGCTGCCCTGGGCTCGCGCTGGGCACCGCCGCAGTGACACGCGCCGCTACCTGCGCGGCGCGCGCAGCGCCTGGGCGCGCAGGACCACACTGGAATACCTGTTGGTACAGCAAGAGACCGGCCAGGTACTCGGTATCACGAGTATCCACCGCATCGATTGGACGCGGCGCTGTGCCGGCCTCGGTTACTGGATTCGAGCTTCCGCATGGAACCAGGGCTTTGCAACAGAGGCGGCACTCGGCACGACAATGCACGCCTTCGAGCGCCTCTCCATTCATCGCCTCGAAGCGCATGTGGCACTGAATAACAAGAATAGCCAGCGAGTCGTCGAGAAGATCGGCTTTCAGCGCGAAGGTGTCGCACGCGATTCGGAACTCCTGGACGGTCACTATCTGGATCACATTCAGTACGGTCTGCTGCACACGGATGTCTTTTCTCATGCGGATTGCAACAAATGAGCCTGCGCTACGCACTCGCATCGGACGTCGGACGCGTTCGGGAAAACAACGAGGATTACGTCGAGGCGGTTCCCGAGATTGGCCTGTTCCTCGTGGCCGATGGAATGGGGGGACATGTGGGCGGCGAGGTCGCAAGCCAGGTAGCCGTTCAGGCCACGATCGAAGCCGTGCGCAGTCAACGAACGCCGAAACGGGTTCGCGACGAAAAGCGCGTACTCACGAACGCCATACTGGCTGCAAACCTGGCGATCGTAGAAGAAGCCCAGCGGCAAAACCTCCACGGAATGGGTACGACTCTCACTGTGCTGCGAATACGATCGCGTTCGGCGATCATTGCCAACGTGGGCGACTCTCGCGCCTACGCGCTGAACAAGAGTGGCCTCCGACCTCTGACCACCGACCAGACGGTAGTTGCGCGGATGGTAGAGCGCGGAGAACTGACTCGCGAGCAGGCGATGACCCACCCAGACAAACACATCCTGCTTCACTCGCTCGGAACGAACGATTCCATCCATCCCGAGGTCGTGCAGACGGTCGTTCGATCTGGCACGCGCCTCCTCCTATCAACCGACGGCATACACGATTTCGTATCGGAACGGGAAATCGCCAAGCTCGCAGCGGCCGACGATCTGGACTACGCGGTCACCTCGCTGATCGAGCGCGCCAATGCGCTGGGCGGTCCCGACAACGCGACTGCACTGATCGTCCAGCCCTGACTCAACAAGACATCTAGCCCTGGTCCGTCATACCGAGTCGCGTCGCGAGCGCGGTTCGCGGCGAATTGCGCGCATCAGATGTTCGACGTTACGCAACGCGAGCGCCATGATCGTCTCTTGTGGGTTCACGCCTACCGACGATGGAAACAGACTGGCATCGGCGATGGCCAGTCCCTCTGTGTCGTGCACACGACCGTAGGAATCCGTCACTCCCTCTGCGGGATGCGGCGACATGCGGGCGCTGCCCATGATGTGCACGGTCATCAGCTCAATCGCTGCGGGATTTCGCTTCAGCGTGTCGATCTTTTCGAGTTCATCGGCAGATGAGATCGTCGGCAGATGCGCGAAGGGAAGCAACACTTCCCGCGCACCTGCTTCAAACAGGATGCGCGCAGTCATTCTTACACCGCGGTGAATGGTTTCGACGTCGCGATCCGAGAGCTTGAACGTCATCAGGGGTTCCCGATCGGGACCCAGGCGAACCCGACCCTCGCCCGTATCCTCGATGAGCGCTGCAGCGGTGATCATCTGGTTGTACTGGCGCATGCGCTCGGCGTGGCCCGGACCCAGACCCGGAAGCCCGGAGGCCAGGAGGCCCGGTGGTACGGTCGAAGCCGCGATCAGAATGCCTTCCTTCAGGAATTTGTGCAGCTGGTGCGTCTGGTGCGCGCCGACCCAGGTGTCCAGCGGCTCGTCGAACACGCCCACGACCTTGGCGTTGGGATGTGTGCGCAGATTGCGACCCAGTGCAGGCGAACGCACGCGACTGCGCAATAGGATGCCGGGGGTATGGCGCGCGCCAGCGGCGAGCACGACCAGCGGTGCATACGCGTCGAAGCGACGCAGACTGCGTCCGCGCTCATCGACGATCACGCCGCGAACACCCACGGCTCTGCGCCCCGAGAAGCGCACCTTCCGCACCTTCGCACCCGTGATCAGGCGGGCTCCGCAATGCAGAGCGCGCGGAATCTCCGTCACCAGCATCGAGCGTTTTGCGCCCGTTGGACAACCCAGTGCGCAGTTGTTCAGACCCACACAGTGGTCCATGTTGCGGCGATTCTGTTCCATCTCCCAACCGAGTTTCGCCGCGCCTTCCGCGAAGATGCGCGAATGCCGACCCCAGGTCTGTTCGGGCTGCAACTCCACGTTCAGGATGTGTTCGGCCGCCTCGAAGTAGCGGGCCATTGCCCGGGGAGACGTTTCAGGTAGTCGGTGGTCTTCGGACCAGGCCTCCAGCACGTGATCGGGTGTGCGCCAACACATTCCGCCGTTGATCACGCTGGACCCTCCCACGCAGCGCCCTTCGGCAAACAGAATCGGCGGTTTGCCCATGATCGCACTGGTTCCTGCATCGCGGTACAGGCGGCGGATCATTTCGCTGGGGTTCGTATTGAAGCTCTCGGTCCGGTGCAATTCACCCTCTTCGAGGATCAACACGTCGTAGCCGGCCGCGGCCAGCGCGGCCGCCGTCGTCGCTCCGCCGACACCCGAACCCACCACGATCACATCGGCCGTCCACAACGGGTGCCCGCCGAGATCGGCACCTTGCTCGACATTGGGATACTCGATCCGGCACTCCGGGATACGCGCTCCACTCATGAGCGCATATCCTGCAGGAGCTCGGCGCGCTCACGCGTCAGACGATCTGCGCGCGTCTGCCAGTCGACTCCGAGCGATTCCAGAACCTGCGGATGCTGGTAGAAGGATACGTACACCAGCACGCGCAGACCGAGCAGCAGGGTTCCGCGCGCCCCGCCCGCCTCCAGCCAGTTCTCCAGATAGACCAGGCGCTCTTCAGTCGACAGGCGACTCATACGCGCGAAGCGCCGAGGGCGTGCGAACAGCGGGACGCCCCACTCGAGCAGGCGCAGGCCGAGAGGAAAACCCAGGCGCAGGAGCGGAGGCAAGAAGGGGAAGAACTCGTCGAGTTCCCGAATCACGTCCTCGTCGATGGGCTGGTCGAAACCCGATCCGCGCGGCCGGATCGCATCGGCGACCGAGCGCAGGATGGCTTCAGAGCCTGCACCGAGACTGGACATTGTCGCACCGGGAAATTCGCTCACCCTCGAATCGTAACGCAGCCCGAGATCTCGTCACGAGGCAGGTTCGACGATCGAGAGCGCGTCCTGGTCCCGAAAGGCTTCGTCGAGATCCATGCCGTAGCCGACCACCCAGCCGTCCCTGAGTTCGAAACCCACGTAGTCGAGCTGTAGATCGACGAGTCGG
Source organism: bacterium (assembly GCA_024226335.1). Classification (NCBI taxonomy): domain Bacteria; species bacterium. The sequence goes on along the minus strand of JAAELY010000297.1, from coordinate 12,048 downwards.
CGCGCCAGCTTGCTCACGAGCACGGCGATGCTCACGCTATTGGGGGCTTCGCATCGGACCCGAGCCAGCACGGCCTCCATGGTGCGGCCTTCGTCCGCGATATCGTCGAGAATCAACACGTCGCAGCGCGCGAACACGCCTTCGGGAACAGGCTCGAGTTCGACCTGATTCAGGCGGGTTCCCGACGTGCGTCGCGCCCGCACGAGCACGGTCTTCGGCTTTACGCCCTCGGGCTCGACTTCTTCGATCAGACGCTGGGCGAAGCGTCGCGCACCTTCGGCGATCACCACGAAGACCGGATCGCGATCGGCGTAGTCGGCCGCGATCTGGCGACCGAGTTCGGCCAGGCGTTGGTCGACCTCGTGCGCAGAGATGATCTCGCGGAGCTGGTGGTTTGGACTCATCGCACTCTGGTACCATGATTCCGTCATGGCAGCGACCCCAGTTCCAGCATCCACGGTCATTCTCCTGAGAGACGGCCAGCCCTCCCCTGAAGTGCTCCTGCTCGAGCGACACGCAAAAAGCGAGTTCCTGCCCGATCTGTACGTGTTCCCGGGTGGACGAGTCGAAGACCAGGACCACGCGCTGGCCGATCGCATCACGGGACTCGACGCGACGGGCGCAAGCGCCGCATTGCCGACGGTCGCCGCGGAACTCGCTCTCGGTTTCTTCGTCGCTGCGATCCGCGAGACCTTCGAAGAGAGTGGAATCCTGCTAGCTCGACGACGCGGCGAAACTGAACTACTCGACGAGGCCCGAGCAAGCGCACTCAGCGACCGGCGACTGGACGTGCAAAGCGGAGATCTGGCCTTCCGCTCCCTGATCGAAGCCGAGGATCTCGAACTGGCCGCCGATCGACTCTCGGTACACGCTCACTGGATCACACCGGCGATGGTGCCACGCCGCTTCGACACGATCTTCTTCTCGACGCGCACACCCGTCGGACAACGAGCACTTCACGATGGCCTGGAATCGACCGACCACGTGTGGATCCGTCCGGAGCTCGCACTCGAGGAACTCCGGGCGGGAAAGCGGCAGATGATCCTGCCCACCTCTCTGAACCTGAAGACACTCGCGGGTTTCAACGACGCCGATAGCGCATTGGAAGCTTCTAGAACACGTCCTGTGGTGCCGGTTCTCCCCACCGTGGTAGAGGAAAATGGCCGCAAGAAGATGGTGATCCCAGAGGAAGCCGGTTACGGCAGATTCGACGATCCGGTCCCGGACGTGGTTTCGAAGAACAGCTGATTGGCCACGCGATCCGCGAAAATCCGATAGACTCCCCGTATGCACGAGGTCATCGTACTCGGTGGCTACGGGCGACTCGGGCGCTACTGCGTTCACCATCTGGTCGAGAACACTCTCGCTCGGGTCGTGGTCGCCGGGCACAATATCCAGCGAGCTGAATCCTGCGCACTTCAGTATCCGAAGCGTGCGCGCGCGGTTTACGCCGAGTCGAGTGATTCCCGTACGCTACAACATGCGCTCCAGGGCGCTTCCATGCTCATTGCCTGCTGCGGCAACGATCTGAGCACCGTACTCGAAACCTGTCTCGAGATGCGGGTTCCTTTTCTCGGGCTTACGCCGATCTCGCTCTCCGAGCCCCAACGCGAACGGATCGGAGAAATGGCCTGGGAAGCAAATCTGCCTGTCGTACTCAACGCGGGCGCATTGCCCGGCTTGCCGGGAGTTCTGGCCGAAGCTCTCGTGCGGCGCTTTCCAGTGATCCCCGAGATTCGAATCGCCTCGACAGGCCCGTGGTACGAAACGGATACGGCCATCAGCGATGTACGCAGCTTCAAAAAGCAGAATGATGCACCTGACGGAAACGCGACCGGCCGCTTCACGCCGCTGCTCTGGAACTTCGCCCCCCCCATCGGTCCTCGCCCGGTTCGCCCGCGAGCATCCGCCGATCTGGATCACTTCATCGAATCGCATTGCGTCGACAAGATGGTGTACCTGGAACCTTCTTTCGCAGGCGTGACCCGTGGAGTGGATCGACTCTTGCGGCGCAAGGAACCGCCGCTTTTCGGAATCGCTGCGGAGGCGTTGCTCGAACCCGGAACTAGCAACTCCGACGCGTCGATCGAGATCGCGGCAGCGCATCCACTGCTACCGGCCGCGGTCATCGCCAGGACGGTGGTCGCAGCGAGGCTCGCGGGTGAGCTACCCAGTGGCCTGCTCGCACTGCGCGAAGCCATCAATCCGATACACATCCTTTCCGCCCTCGAAAAGAGCGGAATGACCGTCATCTTCGACTAGCAGGCTGCGGAAGAACCCTGGCCCGAGACACGCGAGTGGATTTCGTTCGCGCTCGAGGCGCTGAGGCGCAGCTGTAGTGCCTCTACAGCGAGTTTCAGCAACGAAGAGCGCGGATGAAAGACGCCGCGTGACGACGGGAATGGAGTCTTCCGCAGCTTGCCAGGCGCCTATAGCGAATCGCGCAACTCGCGCATTCCGATCGGCTTGACCCCCCCCGTCTCGAGCACCGCCGCCATACTGCCGTCGGAGTAGATCTTTCGCTCCTCGTCACGTTGTCGCCAGTCGTGCGTGATCGACTGCAGTTCCTGGTTGCCGAGCGCGCAATGCGTGATCAGATAGGAGAGCCCGGCGCCCAGGCCTTCGAGTCGCGCTGCATTGTGCTTTACACCCGTCCCCGGTTCAAAGCTCAATGAGTTCGCATCGAAGTAGTCGAAGACCGGCATGCCAGACGACTCGTATTTGTCGATCATGTCCAGATAGTCGGCCAGCATCTCCTTCAGGTTGTCGGGCAGATTGTCGCGGTTGACCCTTGGAACGAATGCGGGCAGGCGGTAGTCGAGTGCCAACTTGAAGTAGATCTCGGCAAACTTCACATCGAAAACCGTACCCATATGGCTATCGATATGTGTCGCATCCACACCCGCTTCGAGAGCCGTGTCGATCTGTGCGCGCAGTTCGCGTTCGACATCCTCTGCCGTCGCGTGCTCGACCGTCTCCGCCGTCGTGCGCCACATGCCGCCGTCGGGCGAGACCAGACTCGGCACATCGTCATGCACGGGTCCCCAGCGATAGCTCTCGTACTCGGCGTTGAGCGTCAGGTGGACGCCGAGGTCGAGATCGGGTCGATCGCGCGCCAGCTTGGCCGCTTCTTCGAAACCGGGACACGGCACCATGATGCTGCCGCAGGTCGCAGCTGCTTCGAGTGCAACCAGCGCACCGGAATTCGCCGCCGGGGACATGCCGACATCATCGACGTGGATCACCACGACGCGATCCTGCTCGCTCATTCCGATCTGCTCCAGCACTGACATCTACACCTCCCGAGAATTGAGGGTAGATCATAGCCGGAACCTTGTGGTCGCGGGCCGGATGGAGCCGACAGGAATGGGTTTTTCCGCAGCCTGCTAGGCCAGAAGCCCAAGAGGAGAAGCGGAAAAACCGGGAAAGGTATCGGCTGGAGGTTTCTCACCCAGGTGTGCGCTCAGTACCTCGTGAAGCACGTTTCGATAATCGCTGGTGATGGCGAGATCACGGCCCTCGTAGAGCCGTGATTTCGCAAGTCCCGGCCAGTCGCCGAAAATGCCCCCGCGCACACGCGGCCCCGCCACCAACATTGCACTGCCGTGACCGTGATCGGTTCCACCGCTGCCATTGGGTGCGACGGTGCGCCCGAACTCGGTCATGACCACGGCGATCACGTCACGCCGCCCCTGCATCAACTCGAACAGCCGGGCCAGCCCCGATGCCAGATTCCCGATGGCGCGTGCCATCTGGCCGGTGTCCCCGCCCTGGTTCGCGTGCGTATCCCAGCCGTCGAGTTCGAAGAACACGGCACGCACTCCCAGCCGGGCTCGTTCCAGCGCTCCCAGTCCCTCGACCAGGCGAACGAACTGCCTGGAACCCGGTCGTGTCCCTGGAGCCCGCGCACGGGAGTGAATGAAGGCTGCGCGCACGCGCTCGACCGCGGCAAACGCACGCGTACCGGCGAGCCCGACCGGGTCGTCGCCTGCGCGCACATACGCCGCCTCGAGAGCGCGCTGCGCGATCCGGCTGGCGCCGCCGATGCCGAAACTCTCGGGTCGCGGCATGGCAAACGCTTCTGCGCCGCGCAGGGAGAGCGGCGGTCGCAGGCTCAGCGCAAGCGACGAGAACAGGTCGGACGGATCGTCGCGGCGCAGAGCACGTGCCAGCCAGCCCAGGGGTACGCCGCGCGCAAGTGATCGCGTGTTCCCGGACGCCATTTCCATGAGGTCCTGAGCCTCGAAGTGAGAGCGAGACGTGTCCGAAGATCCCACGGCGTGCACCACGGCGAGTTGCTTCGCATCTACCAGCGGTTGCAGGGGTGCGAGTGCGGGGTGCAGAGCGAAACCCGGCGCGAACGGAAGCGGGTTCTCGATCGAAAGCTGGCCTCGCTGTCTCGTGTAGTCCGGATCACCGACGGGCGGCACCAGGTGCAAAGCATCTGCCGCACCTCGCAGAAAGAGCACGACCAGTAGAGGCTCGGCGATCTTTCCCGCCGCTGCGGGGCGCGAGAGCCACATGGGCACGCAGGCGCTGGCCGCGAGGCCGAGAGTGCCGTCGCGCAGAAAGTCGCGACGGGTCACTGCCATTGGAATTCCGGCGATGCAACGGCCAGTGCGATGCGTTCGGCCCCGGCCAGACCCGGGGATTGCGGCGCATTCAGGGTGCTCGGGAGGGTAGGACCGAGCCGGGTGCCGCCCAGACCCCGTCCGAGGCCGAACGCCAGGGATACCCGCGCTAGCACGGACGAAGGATCAATCCACTCCTGAGCTTCGTCCGGATAGCCCTGGGGTGTACGCGCCATGAATGGCAACTCGCCGAGCAGAGCCAGTTCTTTGCGCAGGCGTTTGCCACCGTCGGTCTCACCGCCTGTCGTCCGCAGCGCGCTGGCGACGAACTCCAGAGGTGTCTTGAGCTTGCGGTTCGCAGGGTCGGCAAACTCGGGCGAGTGCAGGATGGTGCGCAAGAGCGAAGCGATATCCCCCCGGGTCTCCATGAAGGTCTGCGCGGTGCGCTCGACCAGAGCAGGGGGCGGATCGTCGGCGACGAAACGACGCACCAGTTTGAACGAGATGTGCCGAGCCGTAGACGTGTGACGCGCGAGCCTGCGCAGGAGCCACAGACCCTGCTCGACGCCGCTTCCCGGCACGCGATCGCCCAGTACGTTTTTGTCGCCCCGGTCGTGCAGGAAACTCCGGAACTTGAAACTCACGGTGCCGCGGCGCTGCACATTCCAGCCCGTGAGTACCCGTGCAGCTTCGATGATGTCGCTCTGCGTGTAGCCGGCCTCGACGCCGAGCGTGTGCAGCTCGAGCAGTTCGCGCGCGTAGTTCTCGTTGATTCCCTTCGGAGCCCTCTTGGAGACTCGCGCCTTGCGGGGTACTCCGGATCGAATGTTGTCCAGGTAGAAGAGCATGGCCGGACTCTGTGCGACCGCGATCAGGAGATCCTCGAAGCGACCGAGCGCGTGCGGACGCAGAACCCGCCGTTCGTAGTCGTCGAGCAAGGCACCGATCGGTCCCTTGCGGGCGAACACGCTGAAATGGTTCGCCCAGAAGTCGACCATGACCTCCTGCAATTGTCGCTCGCCGTGGACCGCGCGCACGATGCGCGCAGCAGCGGAATGCCGGGTCATGCGTTTCACGCGCTCGCGGCGCGCCTTTTTGGCCGAAGCTCGGTCTGCGGACATTCCGGTCCGGTCGCCGATCGGCGCGTCTCGATCTCCCGGCTCGAGTTCCGCATCGGCGATGGCCCGGAGGCGTTTTTCGAGCCCGGCCTCGGAAATCCCCCCAGGCTGAAGCTGCTCTTCGAGCCAGGTTGCGGCGCCCCGCGTCGCCAATGCCTCGCTCTGTCCCGGCCGGGCACCAAAGCTGGCGCGCTGGAGCAGTCGATTGAGGGATCTGGATGGCATCATGTCTGTCTATGGAACCGGTCACCTCGATCCTGGTTGCGCCAGCGGATGCGGGCCTGCGCCTGGACGTGCTGGTTGCGCGCGAGTTGGGCATTTCGCGCGGCTATGTGCGGCGTCTGCTGGGCAAAGAGCGCATTCAGATGGACGGGCGAGCCCCGGCCAAGGGAGCGATCGTGCGCACGGGCGACCACATCCAGGTGCTGGCGTTTCGACACCCCGAGGCCGGCCTTCCGCCCAACCCCAATCTGCAATTGCGCGTGATCGCTCGCAGTGGTGGACTGCTGGCAATCGACAAACCGGCGGGCCTGCCCAGCCATCCGCTGGATTTCGACGAAATCCATACCGCGCTCAACGGAGTACTCGCCCTGCACCCCGAGATGCAAGGCGTGGGCGAAGGCGGGCTGCAATCGGGGCTCGTGCACCGGCTCGATACGGCCACTTCTGGCGTGCTGGTGTTCGCGACGGAAGAGCAGACCTGGCAGACCGTTCGCGCGCGCTTTGCAGAGCGCAGCGTCCAGAAGCGCTACCTGGCGCGCGTCCACGGGCGTTACGACGGTCCGGACAAGCTCAGCCTACGGCTCGAAGGCCGCGGACCCCGCGTGCGGGTAGTAGAAACGGGCGGACTCCCGGCGGTCACGGAAATCCGCGTGCTCAGCGAAGATCCGACCAGCTCGCTTCTGCAGGTCGAGCTGATCACGGGCGTTCGCCATCAGATTCGCGCCACTCTCGCGCACCTGGGTTCACCGGTCGTCGGCGATGCCCTCTACGGTTCCGATGCCGAACTGAAGCGCCATCTCCTGCACGCCCAGTCGCTGCGCGTGACCCTGCAGGACGGGGTCGTTTTCGAAGCCCGTGCCGCAACGCCGGCCGAGCTGGAAAATCCGCTTTGAGACGCGAGTCCTCAGGCGCCCCGGAACCCCGTGAATATCGCCACCCCGGTTGCGAAAACGGGTAGCCCTGCGCTCAAGGGCGCAAAACCGTGGCTGATCAGAAGGTGCAACAGATCGGCCCTCGGGCAGCCGAGGTGCCCGGGAATCGTCATGAAACTCAACGCAGCCACACTGCCGTAGGCCAGAGTGAGCAGCGGACGACGCGGGACTCCCCGGGCCGCGTAGAGTGCGAGCAGGGCGGCCGGAACCAGCGCCGGAACCAGCGCCGTCAACAGACAGGTGGAAGCCGCGCTCAACCAATTCGCATCGAGTGGTGTACGCGTCGCGAAGGGATGGGCCCCGGCGACTGCGGCGATCGTCAGTCCGGCACCCAGTACCACACCGAACCAGCCGAACCTCTCGACGCTGTTGCGCCCCGGGATGCAGGTGGCCAGCGCCAGGGCCAGGCCGCCGGCGCCCAGGATGAGGTGTGCCGCGATACTCCAGAAACGGGTGGCAGAGAGTTCCGGATGGATCCCCTGAATGCCCGCGATCGCTTCGAACAGAAATGCGGCGCCGAGCATGACGCAGACCAGCCCGAGTATCCGACGCGTCATTGTCGCGAGCGAGGGAAGCGGGACCACGGGCTCGAGACCCTTCGCGAGTTCGCTGATCAGATCTTCGCTGGACACTTTCAATCTCTACCCATCCCGAGCCGTACCCGCAGCGCCTTGTAACCGCGATGCGCCCGCACTTTCAGGGCCCCGGGAGTGATTCCCAGTTTTTCGGCTGCGTCCAATACCGAAAGCTCGCGCAGGTGAATCAACTCCACAGCTTGCCGTTGGGTGTCGGGCAGGCTTTCGAGAGCCTGGCTCAGGTCCTGGGAAAGAGGCCGCAGCAACGGGCTGGGTTCGTGGGGATCAGGCAGGCTTTCGACCTCTCCCAACGGCACCTCGCGGCGATTGCGCGTGACCCGCACGCGCAGCGAATCCGCCGCCGCGTTGCGCGCGATCGTCCGCAACCAGGGCCCGAACGGCCGACTGGGCTGATACGTGTGACGCGCCCGATGAATCGAGAGCAGCACGTTTTGCACGACGTCCTCCGCGTTGGCCCCGGAGTTGATCCGTGAACCGACAAAAGCCCTGAGCCCGGGAAGGATCTCCCGAAGGAGCCGATCGTAGGCAACCGCGTCACCCTTCTGGGCGGCGGCCATCAGATCGGGCCAGCCGGCCTCGGCCCGCTTCCTCCGCTCGCGCTTGTCGTCCATACGCTTTCCCAGAGCCTCTGGTTACCTGGAACCGGTGTTCCGGAAACCGTATTCCGGAAACCGTGTCTCAGAACCGGTTCCATGACGCCATCGAACCCGGATTATGACGCTGGGCCAGGGGAGTTTGTTTCAGCCAGATCCGGCCGGAAGCTCGATCTCGTAGAGTTTGACGCCCTTGATCGATACCCGACCGGCCGGATCCTCGAAAACGACGTTGAGCTGAACCAGATCCGGCCGCTCGCCGGGCTTCAGGAAAAAGGCGACCTCCCGCTCCACCCAGGCGGTCGTCCCCGTGACGGGTTGCTCGATGCCCCGCGAAAAGAACATGCCGCGGCCGGGCAGGCGCACCCACATCTCGAGATAGACCTTGCCCTGCAACCGCTCTGACGAAAGCTGCGCGCGATACAGGAGGCGGGTCGCCTCGACGTCCGGATTCTCGAGTTCGAACAGCTTCACGCTGCGGGCTTCCCCCGGAACGATCAACCAGGCATCCCCGGCGACGCTGACCACGTCGGACGCGATCGGCGCGTCGATCCCCACTCGATAGGAGCGCAGGTGGTGAGGTTCCGAAGCGGTCGGCATTTCACTGCACGCCGCAACCAGGACGAGCACGATTGGCGCGAGCTTTCGGATGCTCATGGGTGGATGATGAGCTTTCCCCAGGTAGCGCGCGAGCCCAGGGCTTCGAGGGCCTCGGGCAGTTGCTCGAGAGTGTAGGTGCCGAAGATCAGCGGACGGATTGAACCCGAGGCGAGCATGCGCTCGAGCCCTTCGAAGACCGGTCCGACCGCTTCCGGCTGATTGTCGTGGTATGCGCTCCAGTGCACACCGACCACTGAGATGTTCTTCAACAGGATGCGATTTGCCTTTGCGCTGGGGATCGTCCCGCTTGCGAAGCCAATCACGAGTAGACGGCCGTTCCAGGCGATGCACCGGAGCGATCCGTCGAAGATATCGCCTCCGACCGGGTCGTAGATCACGTCGGCCCCGCGCCCGTCGGTTGCTTCCCGAACGGCCGCCACCCAGTCTTCCTCGCGATAGTCGATCGCCAGATCCGCACCCGCGCGCCGGGCGATCTCCAGTTTCTCACGGCCACCGGCCGTCGCGATCACACGGGCGCCGAGCGCCTTGCCGATCTGCACGGCTGCCAGACCCACACCACCGGCGGCGGCATGCACCAACAGAGTCTCAGTCTCACGCAATTGCGCTCGGGGAACGAGCGCGGCATACGAAGTGGGGTAGACGATCGGGATGGCTGCTGCGCTGTCGTAGCTCGCGTCCTCGGGGATCCGTCGCAGGAACTCCGCAGAAACCGCCAACTTCTGCGCGTAGGCGCCATAGGGTACGTGCCCGTAGACCCGGTCGCCGACGCAGAAGCCGCTCGTACCCGGGCCGAAAGCGCTGATCACACCGGCAAATTCACCACCGGGGCTGAAGGGGAATTCGGGCTTGACCTGGTATTTGCCCGCGATGATCAGGATGTCGAAGAAGTTGCAGCCCGCAGAATGCACATCGACCACGACCTGGCCGACGCCGGGCACCGGTTCCGGAATCTCGTGGACCTGCAGCTGGCTGGGCTCGATCCAGTGATCGACCACGACGGCGCGCATCACTCTCCTCGAGCGAATTCTACACGCCGGGAGTTTCGCGGCGAAATGCGGCGAAACACGGCGAGCGCCGACCGGTCAAACCAATCGGCGCTCGCTTGAACCTCTCCGAAAGAAGATGTGTCAGACGTCGTATGGACGAAGCGTCTTTCGGCCGTTGCCGATTGCTCGTTCTTCAGCAGTCTTGATGAGCTGGCGGACCTCATCTTCGAGCGCGCCATAGAACTCGCTACCGACGTTGCACTTCTTCACGGCGGCCTTCACACGGCTCTTCGAAATGATCATTGCTTCCGGGGCGCTGCTCTTCTTGCGCGCCACCTTCTTCTTGGCCTTTTTCCTGGCTGCCATCAGTGTCTCCTTGTTCGCTCTGCCGACATACCGGCACACGAGGCAAATAACCCAGAACCCCTCGAAAGCAAGGGTTGGCGGGGCTTTTTCAGGTAGACTGGAGTTCATGCATGTTCGGACGCGCCCAGCAATCAGAGGTTTTGCGTTGTTCCTGGCGCTGATGATTCTCGCCGAACCGGGAGTTGCAAGGCAGCGCGGAGCCGACGGAGAGTTCAGCGAGAGAAAGTCACGACACTTCCTTCTTCTTCAGGACGTGGCGATCGATCGCTACTCCGGCGCCAACGGGATTCGGCAGTTCGAGCGATCGGTTCTGGCCACGCTGGAAAACGCGCACGACAGCGTGCGAAATGTGCTCGGGATCGATCCCAGCAACCGGATTCAGGTTCAGATCTTCGACCCGGATCTGTTCGATCAGCGCTTCGCCTCGCTATTTCGCTTCCGCGCCGCCGGTTTCTACAACGGCGTGATCCACGTACGAGGCAACACCGCCGTGGATGGACGCCTGGTTCGCACCTTGCACCACGAATACCTGCACGCGGCGATCGGAACGATCGGGGGACACGGGCGCTTCCCCGGCTGGCTAAATGAAGGACTCGCAGAATATTTTGAACGGCTGGCCCTCGGTCGACGACTCATGAGCCAGCGAGAACACGACGTGCTGCAAAGAGTGGTCCGGCAGGGCGCGTGGATTCCACTCGCACAGCTTTCGAGACCTAGCTTCCAGGACCTGGGCCCGAACTACGCCGGGTTGGCCTACCTGCAGTCGTTCGCGACTGTGGAGTACCTGTTGCGAAACTGGGATGCACGCAAGATGCGGAGTCTATGCGAGCGCCTCGCAAAGAATCCTTCGATCGATCTTGCACTCCGACGCACATATAGGCTCAAGTTCGCCGAAATGGAGAGGGGCCTGCTCGCGGAGCTGCAGTAGGGTTTCAGCTTCGGGAGGTTGCGGTCGATCGTCCTTGCAGCCCATGTGTGCGCTGAAGAAACCGAGAGCCGCCATTGCCGACAGGCGAACGCCGCCCACGCGGGGTTTGTCGCTGGATGCCAGGATATCGCACGACCCGCGCGCGTTGATTCAGAGCATCATCGAAGGAATCCGCGCCGTTGCTTCCGAGCGCGGAATCGAGGTCTGGATCGATATCGCGCCCAGGGTTCCGAGCAGTGGGCGTTTCGATCACAAGAACGTACGCATCGCCCTCGGCGAACTCCTGTCGTACCTGCTGTATCTGTCGAGTGGCGGCAGCGTGGGTGCGCTGGTGTACGGACGTGGCCCCCGTGAAGTCGTGGTCGAAGTCCTGCAGAACGGTATAGGCATAACATCGACGGACTTCGAGCGTCTGAGCTATGAGGCAAAGCACCCGTTGAACCGCGCTCGTGCCGCAGCGCGGAGACTCGGCTCCGACGTCGTCTATGAACTCTCACATCGCTCGAGTGGCATCTATCGCTTCCGCTTCGCCGTCGAGCCGAGCACGCCGTTGCAAACGGAAGGCCCGCATAAGTGGGCGCTCTGCACACAGCCTCCACTGGCAGGTCGAGTCCTGTTGATCGAACGCGATGGCCAGAACCGACGCTTGTTGCGGCGACTGATGGAGGATCTCGGTATTGCCGTCAGTGTCGCGGATAGTGCCCTGGGTGCCATTGATCGCGCGCTTTTCGGCGGCTTCGACCTTGTCTTGATGGGACTGGATACTCCTGACGTGAATCCGTACGGAACCTCACGCGTGTTGCGACGCACGGGTTTAGACAAACCGATCGTGGGACTGTCGAATAAGTCGACACCGGAGATTCGCGAGAAAATCGACCGAGCCGGATTCGACGGCGCGCTGATCCGCCCAATCGATCGCCTGACCTTGATCGAGCTGGCTTCCCGCTACTTGCCCAAGCGCCAGCGCAATAGTTCCTAGGGAACCTCTGCACAGGGAGGCTGCGGCTGCGAAGCGCGATGCATCCGCCTGCGCTGCGTCGCGCGAACCTCTGCAGATCTACGGATCTGCGATCGGATCACGCTTCTTGCTCAGGCGGCGACTCCCGCTTCTCGCT
>JAAELY010000296.1 GCA_024226335.1 bacterium | reverse complement strand
GTTCTCCGGCGGAGTGCAGATGGGCAGCCGGGTGCACGCCGATCGCAGCCGGGCCCGCGGCGATGAGATCGTGCTGATGATCGGAGTCGACTCCGTCGGGTACTACAAGCACGAGAAGGGCAGCCAGAACTACCCTCCGCTTGTCGGTGCGCTGTTCCCATCGACCGGCAATTTCGTCGTGTTTGCCACCGACAAGCCACACAAGCAGTTGTTGGATCGTACGGTGGCGCTGTTTCAGCAGCAGTGCGAGTTTCCGACGGTCGGCGTGGCGACCAACTCGAAGCAGATCAATCGCGCCGACCACGCGCCGTTTCTCTGGCGGGGCTACCCGGCTCTCGCGTTGTCGGACACGTCCGAGTTCCGCAACCCGCACTACCACTCATCGAGCGATACCGCGGAGACTCTCGACTACGACTCGATGACTCGGATGGCGGATGGGTTTATCCGGACTGTGCGGGTGCTGGCTGATGCCGGGACGGTGTTGCGCTGAGGTCGGCTCCTGACATCTGTCCCCCGAACGAGGGTGTAGGTCAGTTCTCGGGTACCACGGTCAGGGGAATCTCACACTCACCACAGTCGGGAAACGGAATCGAGACTCGATTGGCGCAGATCGTGATATCGCGACAGGTGATACAGCAGATTTCGTGCACCGAGCTTCCGTAGAGCGATGGAAGTTCATTCGTCACGGGGCTATTCCGCTTCTCCGGTTCGGCGCCGCGCAGAGTCTCGAATTCGCTGATTTTGATCGTGGCGATGCCATCGCCGAAGTCAAAGCTGGCTTCATGCGCCGCGTTCAGGCTTCTCGTCTCCTTCCCCACGTGGCTGGTGGTGCCGTCCTTCCCGATCGTCATCGCGAGCCAATCAAAGGCAGCCGAGCTGGTGGTCTGTCGCATCGGGATGAATCCCTTGGCGTCCCGACTCGTCTCGTCTCTGACGAGCAGCATCGAATCGGTCTTCAACCGAAAGTCGGCCATGTGGCCGCCGGCAAGCTCCAGCTCTCCATCGAGTACGAGAGCTTCCCCGACACCGGACGCGATCAGGGCGCTCAGCGCTCGCTGGAGGTCCGGGATCGTTCGCGCCTCGGTGATCGACTTCATCTTGGTGTCCAACCCGAGCCGAATACTGGAACGGCCATTCTTACCGACCACGGTGTGCCCCATCCGATCACGGTAGAAACCCTGAAGGGTGATCTCGTCCTCCTGGCCTGCGAGATGCAAGCGGACATCGAATCGCCCCAGGTTGTCCGTGCGGAACGTCTCGCTTTCATAACCGATCGGAACGATCACGGCCGGTCCACTGAGCGAGCCGCCGTCAACCTGGACCGCTCCTCGGAATCGCGAGCCGGAGAGGTCGGCGAGGGCCAGGCCCGAGAGCGCTGCAGCGGTGATCAACACTGCGAGCATGACGGCGACAACGGCGAGAGATTGAAACGCCCCACGCAGTTGCCGAACGATCCACTCCCGGAGGTTGGGAATCCCGGCGAGCACGGACACGCCGACTGCGTATGCCAAGAGGAACGCGATCGCCTTGTCCACGATGGACTCGCCGAACCTACGACTGAGAAACAGGTACAGCAAGAAGACTGCGACAGGCGCCAAGACGAGTAACAGAAGCTGTGCGATCGCGAGTCCGGTCGATCGTCGATCGTTTGCCTGGCCATCGTTGGCGGGTGGGATCGCAGTTGCCACGGCGGCTCCGTTTGGGCGTTCGAGATGCTCTGTTGCGCTCCGTCGAGGCTACCGTGTGTGGGATGAGAGCGTCAAGCCAATGGCGTTGCGCTTCCGAGACGATGACTCTTACAGAGTGACGACGGCACCTCGGAGAGTCTCATTCCCGCGATTGACTTTGCCACGAAGGAGTGACTTCATGGACCAAGTGGTCCAGCTAGTCGAGAAAGAGACATCCGGACAGGGAGGTACACTCATGGGATCTCACCGACCGTCGTTTGCGCGAGTCGTGTGCGCTGCAAGCGCCGGCGCGCTGATCTGTCTCGCAATGGCCGCTTGCGGCACGAGCGAGGAGACTTCTCAGTACGAACCGAGTTCGACGCCCGAGCCCCGGACGCAGGACGACGCTCCGGCCGTCCAGGCCCTGCGCGCCGAGTGGACCCTGCCGGACGGTCAGTCCGTCGAGGCGTGGACACACCCGCAGGGCAGTCTCGTCGCCTGTGATGCACAGCAGAACGGATTCCTGCTCTCACCGATGCTGATGGACGCGACCCCGCCCAGGGTCGCCTGGCTCGCGATGACAATCGACGCCGGCGGTGTGATCGATCAGTTCGGGGACGGTGCTCCCCCGGAAGTCGCGATCGACGAGAGTGTGTCTTTCTCTCCCCCGCAGGGCACCTTCACGATCCGTCCGGTCGAGCTGCTGGACGTCCACGATTTCCCTTTCGACGCTGCAGCACCGGGCATGCCGAGCTGTCAGAATGCGCCGGACCAAGCGAGATGCTGCGTCGATTGCGGCGACGGGTGGACCGTCTGCGGCGGCGCAATCCAGTGCGGCGAGCGATCGTGCGACCTGCGGAAGACGGAGCAGGCAGAACCGTAATCCGGCGGCGGTGGTCTCCTGATCCGCGTCGATCTCAGGAATTTGGAGAGTTTTCGGTCCATTTCGCTCCGACCCCGGGACAGTTGCCGGTGCTTCTGCCGGAAGCTAGATTCGGAGCGTGGGCTCTGTTCGCTACATGATGTTCCCGGTCGTGTTCTCGCTGGTCTTGACCTCGTCGAGCCCGGTACGGGGGCAAGCGCAGACAACCGCCTACGGCGTGCCCATCTCGAACATGGATGTCCATGGCAGCCTGCACTTGCCCGATGACGAAGTTGCGACGTTCACCGTCCGTGAAGGAACGCTGTTGACGGTCGAACGGCGGAGAGACTTCGTCTACGCGTTCGCTCCGGCTCTTGGTGAGGACCGCGACGGAAGTACCGTGATCGCCTGGTTACCGATGCTGATCGAGAATGACCCGAGGGGTAGCGTGGTTACCCAACTGGGTGACACGGCCCCCGTGTCTCGACCGGTGGGGCGGAGCACGTCGATCGCAACCGAGCACGGAGAGTTCAAGTTCACGGTCTCTGAGATTCTGCTGGGCGAACCTCTGCCTGAGGCGTACCAGCGACCCGTTCGTCCCGATCGTGCCGGTAGCGGACGCTGTTGCGTTCGTCAGGCGGACTGGACGTTGTGCTCGAATTCCGATGTGGAATGGAGTTCCGGGGCGGACTGTTCCACGACCTTCATTCGCACACCTCAGTGATCCTGATCGCCCGACCCGTCTACGTCGGTGTCGCGGGAGATGAGCGGCTCTTGCCACGAGTCGTCGAGTTCTCGAATCAAGGGCACGAGTTCGGCGAGCAACTCACGCATCGAGGCAAATCGGTCTTCAGGCTCTTTTGCGAGACATCGATGGACGATGCCGCCGAGCGCCTCGGGTAGGCTCTCATCGACTGTAGTGACGCTCGGCGGTTCGAACAAGAGAACTGCGGCCGCGGTGTCAGCCATCGTCTCCCTGATGAACGGACGATCGCCGGTCAGCAGTTCGTAGAGCACGCAGCCGAGTGAGAACATATCGGTTCGCTCATCGAGCGGCCTCACACGAACCTGCTCGGGCGACGAGTATCCCGGCGTTCCGATGAAATGCCCGGGCGACGTGTGATGCTGCACCGTCGGGCGGGTCGCGGGATCGCCGGGTTCGACCGGAACCGTCTGCGCGAGTCCGAAATCGAAGATCTTGACCTTGGACTCTTGATCTCGAGTCAGGAAGATGTTGCCCGGCTTGATGTCGCGGTGAACGATGCCTTTTTCATGGGCGGCGGAGAGTCCGACCGCGACCAATGCAACGATCTTCAGCGCGTCGGCCGGCGCGAGCGACCGTCCTTCTTTGATTCGTTGCTCGAGGGTCTGCCCCTCCAGCAGCTCGGTTACCAGATAGATGAGCTCGCCTGTCTGACCGATGTCGTGGATGGTGAGGATGTTCGGGTGGCGAAGCTGCGCGATTGCCCTTGCCTCGCTCTTGAATCGCGCCATGGCGGTATCGTTGGCTGAGAACTTCTCCGAGACGATCTTGATCGCCACCTCGCGGTCCAGTTGCGGATCACGCGCGCGGAGAACGACACCCATGCCACCTTGCCCTAGATACGCCAGGGCTTCATAGCGTCCGATCTTGCCACCGGGAGCGATATCCGACACGGCGATCGGCGGGTCGTCATGTACAGAGTCGACCTGGGCGTCCTGCGTGTCCCGGTCGTCCGTCTCCCCACTCGAAGGCGGCGTTGATCCGCCGGTAGGCGGCGCAGCCCTCGTCAAACCGATCAGAGTCGCCAGGGTCCCGATGAACCCGAGAATGAACGCGAGCCAGTAGCCCGGGCTCTTGACCCAAGGGGCAAGGTAGCGCTCGGCGTTGAGCTCGACGAAACCGGTGAAGTCCCCGTTGGAGAATGCGAGAAACCGATCGCTGACCGACAGCAATCGGGTCGGTGTTGCCGAAGTGACGACTTCTTTTTCGAGGAGGTCGTGGCTCAACCGATAGATACCGTCGAAGTCGCCACCGGCGTAGACGCTTCCATCGGCGCCGGGGGCAAGCGCGTGGATCACGCCGAGTCTCTCCGGGCTCGTATCCCACGTCGCATTCGCCTTGGGCCGGAAGATGTTTCCGCGTTCCGTGCCAAGCACGGGAACGCCTCCGTCGACCACGCACAGAGCGGTCACACCGGGGAATTCCCAGAAGTAGTTCTTGAAGGCCATGTCCTTCAAGTCGTGCAACGGCATGACCATGACGTCTTTCTCGGCGAGGGAGCCCACGACGAGGTGATCGGTGTCGTGATATGCGAAACGCCAGGTCGGCGGCATATTGGATCCGCCGAGATTCTCCAGGTTGGAGTAGTCCCAGAACTGCAGATCGCCGTTCTCGTAGATGATTGCCGCCACCAGTCGGTCGCTGGAGCGGTCCATCACGAGCGCCAACTGTTGCACGACGCCGGCCTGCCCCTCGTCGAGGTGGTGGGCCAGGGCGTCCGTCTCCACTCCGCCCTCGAGGTCGCGCACGAAGATCCGGCCACCCTCGATCCACGCCACCGACCGGCCGTTCGGCGCGACGGCATAGGCAGCGGGCTCACCCGAATCCAATGTCGGCAGCTCAACGCGACTTCGTTGCGGGGTTCCCTCGGGGAGCTCCCAGGAAACAACCGTCAACCTTGCTTCCGTCCGCTCGACCGTGACGAGACGGTCCGTTCCGGCGAACCACATCTGCTCTGGTAACGCCTCGCCATTCAAGGCGACAGGAGTTCCGGGGCGTCGATCGACACCAAGGGTCAGGATCACCACGAGGCAGACGATCAGGTAGGCGAGGGCCCCGCCAATCGTGATCCACGCACGTCGCCTGTACAGGAAACGCGTCAACCGAGAGACCTCCCCGGTTCAGAGATTATCTCGTGGTTTGGGCGACTGCGCGCTAGTTGGCGCTTGCCTGCTTGGTGGTCTTGATGATCTCGCTTTCGCAGGACCAACCGAGGAAACTCACCGATGCGCCGCAAACCGACCACCCCTGCTTTGAGATGCAGCAGGTAGCGCGGCCGGATGTGTGAATGCGTGACCACGACGAAATGCGATAGAAGTCTCGTTCTTGGGGGAACCGATGGGGCTTGATGCCGAGATTCTCGATCTTGAACTCGCCCCACGCAGTCGATACGGAACGGTCGTCGTCGAATGGATAGGTCTTGGGTTCTTCGAATGGCGGCAACTGCTCGACGACATCGCCGTTTCGAATCGTCATGGGCAGCCACGCAATCCCATCCGCCTGAAGTGCCGGCGAAAACGCGTACTCGACATCGTCTACGGGCCCACCGACGGTTACGATTGTACCGTCCAGCGCAACCACCCGCGCACTCCACTTTCCGGCCAGCGTGAGCTTGGCTTCCACGGCGCGATTCGAAATAGGGACCCCGAACGGTTTGACAATGGTCGGGAGTCCCTCGGTATCGACGAGAGAATCCTGCGCGGAGGCTTGCAAGACGAACACGCTCACACACGATATGGCCATCAGTGCGATGCGGCACCGTCTTCGATTTCCCCTCAACATCCCAGCCTCCGGACCGTTGCAGGTCCTCGCGTGCGGCCGCGTAGCATACTCGAACCTGGCCCCTACCAGCCAGCCGAGGGGGCGGCTGCCGTTGGGGACTCACGTCCGCTTGATAGATTTGCGCAGCTTGCATGGGCTAGGGCACCTGTGCCGGAGGTCGATTCACGATCCCAGCAATTGCCACAGTTACCACACCACAACCTCACGCAGCGACCACAAATCGTCCAATGCCCACACGTCACACAACAGATTGACGTCGTCCCGCCGCATTGAGGCGCCTCGTACGGTAGGACAACCGGTTCTTCAATACTCAATGTCTGAATGGCGAATCGATCTCCGGAAGGCGCAACGAACTCCTCGACGAGACCCACTGCGGTCTGACGCGGCGGCCCCAGCAGCTCGAGCTCCTCCGACTTGCCGAGGTCGCGGATGTTCACCGGTATCAGGGTGATCTTCGTCGGATCGAGCGTATCCACAGCAGCGGCAACACCGATCTTGTATTCGGCGAGTGAATTTTCTATTCGGAGCAATTCACCGTCGCCGAGGAAAAACTCGGCAACCTGACCGCCGGGCAATCGAACGTGTCCCGCTACCACTTTCTGAGAGATCGGTGTTTCAAAAACGCCCGCAATCGCGACCGGCAGCGCACCGGCCACGAGACACAGTGCGACGAACACACGCGCCCCAACGAACACTGCGGTTCGTAGTCGCGCGGTCGTGCTCGAGACCTTTGTCAAGCCGGACTCCCCGTCATCCTCTCTTGAGGCGACTGCGTACGTACAGGCGTTAATATAACGTTAGATGCCCGCAAGGACTTACACAACTGCTCGTGGCCGTCCATCTTCAACACTCCAATGGTCTGCATTCGAACACTAAGTTCGTGGGCGAGTCAATGCGTTGGGGCAAATTCGTGTTGACGATCCTGTCGAGTTGGCGTACGAGAGGGGTTCGTTTTAAGCGATATATTCACGTTACTATAACGTTAAGATATCGCTACACGTGCGTGCTAGAATCGTTTTCGCCTGCGCTTTTCTCATAATATGTGTTGTAGCAAACGGGTGGAGCTTCGAAGAGGCAGCGACGATGGCGTCAACCAAATTGAGGGGAGAGCAAGCAAAGACGCTATTGGCGGTCCGCGATGAGGTCCACGCCTGGGGGTTCATCCGATCCGCCCGCGAGCTAGCCCAAGCGCTGAACATCAGCACGGCTGCCGCCAGCATGCGTCTTCATCGCTTGAAACATCAAGGCTACCTGATTCAACACGAGGAAGAACGATCGTGGACGCTCGACACCAGCAAGGTTGTGGACAAGCAAACGACCGCCAAAGTTCTAATCGAGTTCCGAGCCCGCTGTGAGAGTCACGGTCGATTGTCCAAGGCCGCTTTTCTCGTAATGGCACAAGAGGAATTCAACCTCGGGCAAGCACAAGCGACCGAGATCATGACCAAGATGGTCGATATGCGTTACTTCTTTCAGTCGCCTGCGTGGCCCGATGATTTGCAGGTCGGACCGCGCACCGGCAATGAGTTTGAGTACCTACAGCTTCTTGCCGAGCGCTAGCTTGGAACACCGAGTTCGTCCGCGTGGGCGTTTTCGGTTGGCCGTGCGCCCTTGATGCGCTAGGGCTTGCCGAACGGCCTGAGCACCTCGATCGCCCCGTTGATGAACGCGATCAGGCTGCCCTTGACCCCCGCGACTGGGCCGTCGTCGTGCAGCTTACCCGCGGCCTCGAGTGTCTGGCGCACCGATTTGATCTGCTGATACTCGCCCTTGTCGAGCCAGATCCCGTTGCACTCCTTGCACATCTCGACGGTGATCTCGGTCTGCGGGTAGTCGAAACGGTACATCGCCTTGTGGCAGCGGGGACAGGGTCGTCGCACTTCTTGGGCGTCGCGCGGGATGCCGAGGTCGGGGATCGCGACGTCGATCAGGGCTCCGAGCTCGTTCCTGTCGAGCCAGACGCCGCGGCAGGTCTTGCACCAGTCGACCGTCGCCTTGCCGTCCTTCGTCTTCCACTCGAGCAACGATCGCGTCTTGCAGTCCGGGCAGCGATGCGGCATCGGGCTCTCCTCTTTCTTCCGGCTACCAGCTTCCCGTCGCGCCGCCGCCGCCGGACGAACCGCCGCCGAAGCCGCCCAGGCCTCCGGCGCTCCAGCCCGAGCTGCTCTCACGCGGCATGTGGCGCACGATCCGCATCACGATGAACAGGATCAGCAGGATGACGACGATCATCAACCCGACGACCACCCAACCCCAGCCGCGCTTGCCGTTCTTGAACAGGCTGAACGCGATGAGCCCCAGGACGGGCAGCGTCGCGAGCAAACCGATCAACATCCACGGTGGACCGATACGGACTCCGGCGAACTCCTTCGCCACCGCCTTGGTCCCGGCTTGAATGCCGCCGGCGTAGTCGCCCTCGCGGAATCGCGGCACGATGGCGCGGTCCATGATTTTCCGCGCGTCGCCGTCGCGGCCGTGCCCGTAACCCGCCCCGAGCTCGATGCGCGCCCTGCGATCGTCATGCGCGACGAGCAGCAGCACACCGTCGTTGGCCGGCATGTTGCCGATGCCGTAGGCGTCGAACAGACCTCCGGCAAACGACTCGACATCCTGGTTCGGCGTGCCGGGGTAGCGTGCGATCGAGTCGACGACCACGATGATGATCTCGACACCCGTGCGGCTCTCGATCTGCCACAGCCAACGCTCGATCTGCTCCTCCTCGTCGATCGTGAGCAGATCCGCGTGGTCCGAGACGTAGCCCGAGTCGGGCTCGGGGAAGGGTGCGTACGAAGGCTTCTTTGAAGCCGGCCCGCCCGTGGTCGCAAGAGCCGCGCAGCCGGCCACGACGAAACACAGGAGCGTCAGGAAGAGCGATCGCGTCCTAGTCGGCATACGCGATCTCGTTGGACAGCTCGTTGCGCGTGGTCTCGCCCGCCGGAAACGCGGCGGCGAGCCTGTCCGCGATCAGCTCGATCCCGTCACACATGCCGCGGGCGTACGCGCCCTGGGAGAACGCGTCCACCATCACGTCGCGCACGTCGTCCCAGAACTCCTGCCCGACCTCGGCGTGGATCCCCGTATCGCCGCGGATGATCAGCTCGCGGTTGGCCGCGACGATCAGGATCAACACGGCGGCGCGCTCGGCGGTCTGGTCCAGGCCGTGCTGCTCGATGATCTGCGCCGCCTTGCGCTCGAGCGACGTCCAGCAGTGGCGCGTGACGACGACCTTGATCTCGCCCGCGGTCCTTCGTTCGGCGGCGTCGATGGCCGAGGCCACCTGCTCGGCCTCGCACTCCGTCAGGAAGGTCATGTGGTATCTCCCACGCTCCCGGGCCTCCGGCCGGCTCTAGGTACTCTCTTTGCAGAACTTAGGGAGTAGAACGCCCGCAGACAAATCCAGGCTCGCGGGAACGACTCTGGGGTAGAATCGCGCCAGGCGACCTGCCCTACCGTCCCGGTGAACGGCTACCCGACCGAAGGAGCACCCATGAAGACCACCTCGAGAATCCTTCTTTTTGCCACGTTGCTGCTGCTCTGCGCTGCAGCGTCCATCCAGGCCGAGGAGGGGCGCATCCCGATCTTCGAGCCGGTGGAGCTGTCCGGCGCGGATGCCAACGGGCAGTTCGTCGTGACTCGCGACATCGCGGGCAGCGCCGGCTTGCGCACGATCGCCTTTCTGGGAACCGGCGTCGAGGAGGTGGACCTCGACCTCAACGGCTTCACCCTCAGCAGCCCGCCGGGAACGGACCTGGTGGTCTTCGCCAGCGAGCTCCGCCGCTTCACCATTCGCAACGGGTCGCTTCGGGCAACAGCGGGCGTGGCCAACGGCACGCTCGGCGTCCTGGCCACGGGTACGGATCATCGAGCGATCGTGACGAACGTGAACGTCGTCGGTGGCTACGGCGTGGCACTCGTCGGGGTGACCAGCTTCGTCGTGCGAGACAATGTCGTTACCGAAGCCAACAACGGGATCCTCATCAGCACCTCGAACGTCGCCCGTGCAACGGGAGTGGCGGAGGGCAACGTCATTCGAGATGCGACGATCTCCGGTCTGGCCGTCACCGCCGGAGCCGGTGGACTTCGAAGTGCCCGTGTGGTGAACAACCAGATCGATCAGGACGGTTCCGGAATCAACTTGATGGCGGCCGAGGGGCTCGTGTTCGAGGGCAATACGTTCGTCGGCGGCGGAGGCGTCCTTCTCAGCCTATGTCCCGGTGCGCGCGTCGTGGGGAACGTGATCCAGGATGCCGTGTTCGACCCGGCGTTCGGATTCGGCGGGGGGCTGCGGCTCGCCTCATCCCCGTCCGCTCTCGTCCAGGGAAACACCATCACGAACGGCGACGAGGGCCTGGTTGTGCTGACTTCGAAAAACTGCCTGATCCTGGAGAACGTCACCACGTCCAGCGCCGCTCACGGTATCCACTTGCTGTCCGCCGCGCAGGGTCATCTGGAGGGGAACCTGGCGAACGACAACGCCGGATTCGGTATCTTCGTCGATGGAGGTTCGTCGGGTGTTCGGATCGGTGGTAACTCTGCGACCGGGAATCT
>JAAELY010000295.1 GCA_024226335.1 bacterium | reverse complement strand
TGCGAAGCGCGATGCATCCGCCTGCGCTGCGTCGCGCGACCCTCTGCAGATCTACGGATCTGCGATCGGATCACGCTTCTTGCTCAGGCGGCGACTCCCGCTTCTCGCTCGAATCCTCCCTGTGCAGAGATTCCCTAGCAGTGGGACCCTGGCCGGACCGAATCCGAAGCTGATGTACAATGCACGTTCACCCCCCATCCGTGTGAGCCGAGAGAGAGCCGGGATTGTGATTCGTACGACCGTCGTAGGCAGCTGGCCGATTCCCTTCGGGCTCAAGCCCGCGCTCACCCGTTACTACAAGGGCCTGGTGGGGGACGAAGAAGCGGCCGATGTCCTGCAGGCTGCGGCGCGAATCGCCATGGACGAGCAACTGGCCTGTGGCCTGGACCAGATCATGGGTGGGGAAGTCTTCGCCCCCGATTTCGTACACCACGTTCCGCCGCGCCTCGTCGGACTCGAGGTCGAGCGAAAACGCGACCACCGCGCGGGCGCGGAGGGGATCGGGCGCTACCGGATCGCGGGAGACCTGTCGGCGCCCCGGGGAACGGGCCACGCACTGGCCTATCGGCGCGAGAAGGCCATCCAGCCCGACCTCGACAAAACCGCCGTACCCTCGCCGCTGACGATGACGCTCTCTTTCCCCTCGGACCCGGCGCTGCCCGGACAGATGGAGAACGTGGCGCGCATCGTCGAGGCCGAGGTACTCGACATGGTGGAGGCCGGTGCCCGCGAGATCCAACTCGACGCTCCGTTCGAAGCGATTCTGGCACTGGTCGAATCCCGTAAACCCGAGGAGATCGTGCCCTGGATCGTGCACCCGTTCCGCAAGGTGAGCGGGATTCGTCGCAGCATCCACTTCTGCCTCGGAGACATGGGACGGCGCCCCGGAACCCAGGAACAGCATCTGCGCAATCTGATCCCGTTGATTCAGTTGCTCGACGGCGAGATCGACCGGGTGCACATCGAGTGTTCGTATGCGGGCCAGTGGAAGGAACGAAGTCTTCTTGCGGATATTCCGGAATCGATGCAGGTGATCGCGGGGATCGCCGACGTGAAATCGACGCCCGAAAGCAGTGAGGTACTGGCCGATCGCATTTCCGCACTACGCGAACTGATCCCGGATGAACGCCTTCTGGTTTCATCCTCATGTGGGTGCGGTCGCGTTCCCCACGATGAGGCAATTCGACTGATGCGCAATCTCGTCAAGGCCGCGCACTCGTTCTGATGCAAGACGCCGCTTGTGAGGCGAGGAATGCGCACCGGAAACGCTCCAGACAGGAGATCCAATGAGCGACAATAGCGAGCAGAACGGAGCGGGGTTTTCGCTTCCGAGCGACGAGGAACTCACACCCGAGATCCAGAACACCTTGAAAGCCCTGCCCCCCTTGAACGTCTTTCGCATGATGGCTCGTGCACCCGAGAGCTTTCAGCCGCTGATCGATCTGGCTCTTTCCATTCTGATCAAGAGCGAGTTCGATGCCCGAAAGCGCGAGATCGCGGTCCTTCGGGTGGCTCATGCAACGCGGGCGGAGTACGAGTGGGTGCAGCACGTGGCCGTTGCGAAAGGGGTCGGTGTCAGCGACGAAGAGATCGAGAAGATCGCCGTCGATGGCCCGGTCAAGGGGCTGGACGAAGAGGGAAACCTGCTCTGTCGCGTCGCGGATGAAATCAGCCTGGATGTGAGACTCAGCGACCAGGCCCTGGCGGAAATCATCGAACGCTACGGGAACCGCCAGGCGATGGAACTGATCCTGTGCTGCTCGTATTTCAATATGCTGAGTCGCTTTCTTGAATCAGCTCGCGTACAACTCGAAGAGAAGCCGGTCCTGAGCTAGCCCGCACACTCACCGCGGTGCGTAGCGAAGCGGTACACTGAGCGCCCCGACACTGAGCGCCCTGACAGACGAGGAGAATCAAATGTCCGGTCTCGAGAACCGCGAGGAATTATTCGATCTGAGGATGTCGGAAGGCGCGAGGTCCCTTTTCGAGAAGGTCAAAGCCTTCGTCAAAGAGGAAGTCGAGCCGATCACGCTGGAGTTCTATCAACTCGGCGAAGGCAGAGCCGAACCCTGGTCATGGGCACCCGGACAGCTCGAACTACTGGAGAGCGTCAAGGCGAAGGCCAAGGCGGAGGGTCTGTGGAATTTCTTCCTGCCCGACGATGACACGGGACAGGGTCTGAAGAATCTCGACTACGCCTACATCGCCGCCGAACTGGGCAAGAACCCGCTCGCACCGGAGTGTCTCAACTGCTCCGCACCCGACACGGGCAATATGGAAGTTCTGGAGCGGGTCGGTACTCCGGCGCAGAAGGAACGCTGGCTCAAGCCACTGCTCGCCGGCGAGATCCGCTCCGCGTATGCCATGACCGAGCCCGACCTCGCGTCATCGGATGCGAAGAACATCGCCTGCCAGGCGGTGCTCGTCGGTGACGAGTGGGTGATCAACGGCGAGAAGTACTACATCTCGGGCGCCGGAGACCCGCGCTGCAAGATCATGATCGTGATGGTGCAGACCGACCCGGACGCAGCCCCCCATCTGAAGCAATCGCAGATCCTGGTTCCGACCGATGCGCCCGGCTTCGAGATCCTGGGGCCAATGCACGTATTCGGCAAGGACGACGCACCGCACGGTCACATGCATATTCGCTTCAACGACTGCCGTGTCCCGAAGGACAATCTCTTGCTCGGCGTCGGACGTGGCTTCGAGATTTCCCAGGTGCGCCTGGGTCCCGGCCGCATCCATCACTGCATGCGCTCGATCGGCGCCGCCGAACGAGCCATCGAGATGATGGCGAAGCGCGCCCTGAATCGTGAAGCCTTCGGCAAGCGCATCGCCAATCTCGGCAAGACCACCGAGGTCGTCGCCAAGGCGCGAATCGAAATCGAAGCCATGCGCATGATGGTGCTCAAGGCCGCGAAGGCCATGGACGTGCTAGGCAATGCCGAAGCGCGCACCTGGGTGAGCGCGATCAAGGCGATGGTTCCGGTGCGGGTCTGCGCCATCATCGACGAGGCCATCCAGCTCCACGGAGCGACCGGTGTTTCGCAGTGGACCCCACTCGCCGACCTGTACACGGGACAGCGCACACTGCGCCTGGCCGACGGTCCCGACGAGGTGCACTGGTTCGTCGTGGGTCGAGCCGAACTCTCCCGCTGGGCGGAAGAAGGCGCGAGCGATTACAACCCGAAGGCAAGCTACGAGGAACTGCCGAAGATGGGCAAGAACTTCACCGGCCCTTGAGCTTTCGGGATCCTCGCCGACCAGAAATTTGCAACGCGAAGTAGAGGAAGAGGACCGAGCGGGTATGGCGGGGACAACGTGTTCGGATTGCGGCAGCAGAGTGCCAACTGACGACTGGACCTGTCCGGAATGCGGAAACCCGGTTGAGTCCACGGCTCCCGAGCAGACGGGGCAAGAGATCTCTCTCCGAGGGATGGTGACCTTGCTGCTGCTCTTCGTCTTCATCCCCGTCCTCCTCTTCCTCCTCCACATCTTCGTTCCCGAGCTGTAGTCCGGCGGGCGCCCGCGTCCGGGCTCTCCCCAGACTCTTCGCCGCCGTCCCTCTGCTGCCCGTCCTCTGCTGCCCGCCCGGGGTCCGGGATCCGGGAAGCGCCCCGGAACGGTCGCCCCCGCAGGCCAGACGGCTTGCGGAATTCCACATGACAATCATCATATGAAAGGGTATGGTGCAAAAAGTCCCGAAAAGGAGGCCGCAAGCGTGAGCAGAGCTGAACAGAAAGCCGAGGCGCATAGCCGCATCGTGGCTGCAGCCGCCCGCCAGATCCGGGAAGAAGGACTCAGCGGCGCGGGTGTCCAGCGGATCATGGAAGAAGCCGGACTGACGCACGGCGGCTTCTACGGCCACTTCGACTCCAAGGAAGAACTGCTCGGCGAGGCGCTGAAGTCTGCGATGGCTATCGGGCGAAACCGACTCCGGGTTCCAGACGCCGCGTCCAGAGCCGAACGACGCGAGAGCATGCTGAGCGTCTACCTGAGTCGAGCGCATCGCGACAACCCCGGAGTGGGCTGCCCCCTGCCCTCCACCAGCGCCGAGGTCGCGCGAGCTCCGGAGTCTCTACGCCGGGCTTACGACGAAGAACTGCGCGAGACCATCGCGAGCTTCGAAAAAGAACTCTCCGACTCACAAGACGAAGATGCGCACACGCGTGCGGTCGGAACGCTGGCGCTATGCGTCGGCAGTCTCGTACTCGCGCGGGCCGCCCTGGATTCCGAACTATCGGACGACATTCTCGATTCTTCTCGGCAGTTCGCTGCTGAAACCAAGGAGACAAAATAGGATGAGTACACGAATTGCCGGTTGTGACCTTGGCAAGGCTTCGGCGAGCTTCGTTCTCGCCCGAATCAGCGACGACGGAAAGCTCGTCATCGAAGACAGCCGCTACGTACTCCACGACGGAAGTCCGTTGGACGTCTTCTCCAAGTGGTACAACGACAACGACGTCGCCTCCTGCAGCGCGCTCGGCGCCACGGGAATTTACGCCGACGAACTGACCGACGTCGCGGTGATCGTGCCGGAAGACTCGTGCCAGGAAGTGGCCCTCGAACTGCAAGCAGGCCTCGAAGATTCTCTCAACCTCGTGAGCATCGGCGCCCGTGGTTACAGCGTTCTGAGTCGCCGACCGGCGGAAGAAGACAACCCGAAGAGAAACGGCGCTGCACCGCGCTACCTGTACCAGTACATCGAAAACGACAAGTGCTCGTCGGGTACCGGAGAGAACATCCAGAAGATCGCCGGACGCTTCGGACTCGCCATCGAAGAAGCCGATGCAAAGGCGCTCGCGGCCCAGGAGAGCATCCCGATCACCGCGCGTTGCTCGGTCTTTGCCAAGAGCGAGATGACGCACTTCGCCAACCAGGGCAAACCGACGGGTGATCTGTTTCGCGGCTACTTCGCATCGGTCGCGCGCAACGCGCATTCGCTACTGGCGCGTAATCAGGTCGACGGTCCCGTCTACCTGATCGGAGGCCCCACCCGGATCCGTTCTTTTGTGGAGGCCTTCGAGCTACTGGTGGGTAGCCAGGTGTATTCGCCGGAAAACGCAGAATGTCTGGAAGCGCTGGGCGCGGCCGCGATAGCAGCCCAACAGCCGCATCGCGCCGTAAGCGAGGCACTTCCCGACAGCCCCGAGCAGTTGATCCGCGTGGTCGAGAGCCACTTCCCCGTACTCGAAGCCGCCAGCGGCTGGGAATCCCACGTGACGATGATGCCCGAGCCGGAAGTAGATCCGGAGGCCGCGTCGAAGCCGTCGATCCTGGGCTTGGACCTCGGGTCGACCGGCGCCAAGGCGGTACTCACCTCGCTGGCGACCGGTGAATCGGTTCTCGATCTGTACGACCAGACCCGCGGCAATCCCGTCGATGCCGCGCGGCGACTGGTGCGCGCCCTGCTCGAACGCGTGCGTCCAGACATCCGGGCGATCGGCGTGACGGGTTCGGGACGAGAGGCGGTCGCGACACTCCTGCGAGCCGTCTTCCCCGATTCCGCGCAGATCATCGTGCAAAACGAAATCGTCGCGCATGCGACGGCTGCTATTCGCTGCGACGAAGATCGCGGAGCCGATATGTCGGTGATCGAGATCGGCGGCCAGGATGCCAAGTACGTGCGCATCCAGGGCGGTCGCATCATCGAAAGCGACATGAACAAGGCGTGCAGTGCAGGGACCGGATCCTTCCTCGAGGAACAGGCCGTGTTCTACGACGTGAAGGAAATCGAAGAGTTCATTCGCCTGGCTTCCAGCGCCCAGCGACCACCCGACCTGGGCATGATGTGCACTGTCTATGTGGCGGATGCGGCATCCCAGGCGCTGAAAGAAGGCTTCGAACTGGCGGACATCTTCGCCGGCTTCCAGTACTCGGTGATCCACAACTACCTGAACCGCGTGATGGGCCAACGAACGCTCGGTGGCAAGGTCTTCTTCCAGGGCAAACCGGCTTCGAATCCATCCTTGGCCTGGACCCTGGCAGCCGTGACCGGCTGCGAGATCGCGGTACCGCCCAACCCCGGTGCGATGGGAGCCTGGGGCATCGGCCTTTGCGCGATTGCGGACTCCGGAGCCGATTCCCTGGCGATGGCTCCGACACTAGAACCCGAAGCCATCCTCGAAGCCGAAATTCGCGAACGCTCCGAGTTCCGCTGTCGCGACACGAAGTGTCAGACGTTATGTCCCATCGAACGCACGACGATCGCGTTTGGCAACGAGAGTCGAGTGGCCATCTCGGGCGGTGCCTGCCCGAAATACGAAGTTTCGAGCGCCGCCCAGCCCAAGCTCGACAAGGAAGCTCCCAATCCCTTCGAACAGCGAACGCGCTTGATCAAGAGCTTCGTCAAGAAACGCGCCGACGCACCCGTGCTCGGAATTCCCCAGTTGGGTGCGCTCAATGGTCACATCCCCTGGCTGGCCACGTTTGCTGCCGAACTCGGCTTCTCCATCGAACTGCTCACGTCCAGTTCGTCGTCACTCGCCAAGGGCGAACAGCTCTGCAATAGCTTCGATTCGTGCGGGCCGGTCAAGATCGCCCACGCGGTCTGTGATGCGGATATCGACACCCTCCTGTTCCCGAAGATCTTCGAGATTGCGGATACGCGGGGAAAGGGCGGACAAACCTGCGTGACCGAACAGGCCATGCCCGAAATGATCGAACAATCCTTCAAGACCCGCGGCCGGAAGACCCGGGTCGTGCGACCGCGACTCTATTTTGGCGATGGACTCGATGCCGCGATCCTGACCGAGAACCTTGAATCGGTCGCAGAGGAACTCGGTGTCGATCCCGAAAAGATCGAAGCAGCCGTGAAGGCCGCCGCCGACGCCCAGACCGATTTCGATCAGGGCCTGGAGGTGATCGGTCGGGAGGCGCTCGAATACGCGCGGGCCAACGACAAACCCAGCGTGGTCGTCTGCGGTCACTTGCACGTGATCTCCGACCCCGCCATCAACGCCAATATTCCGCTGCTGCTGCGCCAGAACGGAGCCATCGCGATTCCGGCGGACTGCTTCCCCATCGACCCGGCGACACCTTCATTCCAGAGAGCGTACTGGGGAGACAGCAACCGCGGCCTGCGGGCGGCGAGCAGCGCCCGCGAGATGAGTGATGTGTTCCCGTTGTGGCTGGCCTCGTTCGGCTGCGGACCCTCCTCTTTCGCCGAGCAGGTCTTCCAGGCGTTGCTCGAAGGGTATCCGCACACGATTCTGGAAAGCGACGGGCACGGCGGCGCTGCCGGCTTCGTGACGCGCATCCAGGCCTTCCTGCAATCCGTCCGACAATTCCGGGCCGAAGAGGGTGAGAACGAACTGCCCGACAACGGCAAGCTTCTGGCCTACGTCGATCCGGAAACGAGGATGGGCGGACAGCTCCATGCCGATACGAGCTATGTGGTTCTGAGCGGTTGCGACTACCTGGGTTCGGTATTTGCAGCCGTGTACCGCGCCTTCGGCTTCGATGCCGTCGTCGCTCCACCCTATTCCGAGGACACCGTGCGATCTGGAAAACCGGATTGTTCGGGCAAGGAATGCATGTCGTACCAGCTGATCTGGGGCGCATTTCGAAATCACCTCGAGAACCATCCCCCGCAGAAGAACACCGAACTGGTTCAGCTCACCGGACAGATGTGTCGAGCCGGACTCTACGACGTGAAGGACAAGATCTCGCTCGACAAGATGGGGCTCGGCGATCAGGTATCGGTGACCGGACTCAAGCTCTTCGCCTCCGGTCCAACGATGTTCATGGCCATCTGGTCGGGCATGAGCGCGATCGACATTCTGCGTCAGTTCTATCTGTATCACCTCGCCATCGAATCCCACGAGGGCGAAGCTCTGGAAATCTATCAGCGCAATGCCGAAGAGGTCGTGCGAATCCTCGAAGTTCCTCTAGGCGACGAGTCCGAAAGGATGGCCGATCTCGGAGGCCGGTCGGAGGCGATCAGCGTCGTGATCAGCAGAGCGGCGGGTGAGTTCGCTCAGATGGAGGCCCGTGCAGACGAGGAAACGCGACTCTCGCTGCGCACGGTCTACGCGACGGGCGACATCCTGACCAAGGGCAATGACTTCGCGAACGACGGCCTCTTCCTCAAGCTCAGCGACCGCGGACTGCGAGTCGTCATGGAACCGCTGTGCGACTTCTTCGAATGGCTGGCACGCCGCAATCCCCATCTGTTTGCAGGCCGGCGCGCACAGTCGAAGGAAACGGAGATGGTGATCTCGTTCATGACGAAGATCCGCGGAGACCTGTACGCCAAGGTTGCAGATCTCCATCCCTGGTTGCCGATTCCCGACGTCGAGGCTTCCCTGGAAAAGAGTTCGGAGATCCTCGACACGGCGACGCGCGGTGCCGCAGCCCTCGAAGTCGGCAGCGTTTTACGCGCCTGGGATACGGGGCTGTACGACGGCATCGTCATGACCAGTTGCTGGGGTTGCGACAGCAGCCTGGTTTCGGAGAGCCTGCTGCGCCACCGCAAGGACATCCCCTTCTACTTCTTCTACGACGATGGCACGCCCCTGGATCAGAGGCGGGTCCGCAGCTTCGCCTACCGGTTGCACCGCGGATCTTCTGAGGAAGCGGAGGAACCCGCCTACTCGGCCTAGTGGGGACTCGTCCGGTTCAATCTTCTGACGACGACTCTCGCAGTGTGCGAGGATGGCGGCATGGTACGCGTCATCAAGCTTGGAATCAGCCGACCGGTCACTCACGAACTGCTTCCGGATCCAGAACCCCGGGAGGTCAAGTACACACTGATCTCCGCGGACGATCACCTGCTGGAGCCCCCTGACACCTTCGAGGGCCGACTCCCGCGCGCCTTGCAGGAGCGCGCACCGCGAGTGGTGGAAACCGAGGAAGGACACCAGGTCTGGGAGTTCGATGGAACGCCCTACTTCCAGGTGGGCTTCATGTGTGTTGCGGGACGCCCCAGGGAGGACCACCGCTTCGAACCCGCGCGCTTCGAGGAGGTTCGACCCGGTTGCTGGAACATCCACGAGCGCATCAAGGACATGGACCTCGGCGGAATCTGGGCTTCACTGAACTTCCCCTCCGGCGTGACGGGTTTCGGCGGAACGCTCTTCTCGGAGTGCAAAGACCAGGAACTCGGCCTCGCCTGCGTGCGGGCCTGGAACGACTGGCTATTCGACGAGTGGTACACCCAGTATCCCGAGCGGATTGTACCGCTGGGCATCACCTTGCTCTCCAACCCCGAACTCGGTGCAGAAGAGATTCGCAGAAACGCCGCTCGCGGCTTCCGCGCGGTATCCCTGCCCGAACGGCCGCACCGCCTGGGCTATCCGCCGGTCTTCGACGAGCACTGGGAACCGATCGTACGAGCCTGCGCCGAGACCGGGACCGTTCTGAATCTGCACGTCGGATCTTCGGGCTTCGCCGCGATGCCACCCGGCGCGCCGTTACTCGAACTGGGGGCCACACTCTTTGGACCGATGGCGATCGAGTCGTGCGCAGAATGGTTGTGGAGCGGCTATCCCGCCCGCTATCCCGAGTTGAAGATCGCGATGGCGGAGGGCGGGATCGGCTGGGTCGCCATGCTGAAAGACCGACTCGACGACATCATGAGTCGCTCCGGTTACGGAAAGGGCTGGCCCGATCCGAAGCTATCGCCCGGAGAAGTTCTGCTGCGCAACTTCTGGTTCTGCATGATCGACGATCGCTCCACGATTTCGACGCGCGACGTCATCGGAGTCGAGAACATCCTGTTCGAGTCCGACTATCCCCACGGCGACGGAACCTGGCCAGACACTCAGGCCGTGATGGAAAACGCACTCGGCGGACTTCCGGATGAGGAGATCCGCATGATCACCCACCAGAACGCCGCCAAGCTATACCGTCACCCTCTGCCGAAGATCTGTCTTCCCTGACGTTGAAAGAGGCCGGGCTCGAATCACGCACCCTCCCGGCCCCAATGCCGATCGGCAACGCGGGCGCACCGCGCGCGCAACCCGAGCGCATGCGACGGAAGCCAGGGTTACACGGTGGAAGCCCTTTGCTTCCGCCTCGACTTCTAGCGCCCGTTTCGGGCCACCAGAGCATTGGTACAGACCGTGCACACCTCTTCGACATCTTTCGACGGGAGTGAACACAATGTACGGTTACCAGATAGTCTTCCAGCATCCCACTTGCCGTCGGAAGCGTTCCGTCTTGCAGATCGTGTCCCGGTGGCACCACTCGTCAGTCGGAAAACTGCTCCGAGCCGAAGGACTCTACGAAGAGTACAAGGACTGGTTGCTAGTCGACTTCAGCATCGCCGGAGAGAACGGACCGGCTCCTGAGATGAAGCAGGCGCGGGAAGAACTGCCGAAGCCGGGCGCGCTCCTCGACCTGGTGGCCTGACCGTCCGTTACCGAAGCCGGTTCTCGGACCACGGCTTCCGGACTTGCGAATCGCCGAACCCGCCGCAGCGCTCGATCGAGTCGAGCACGGCGGCGGGTTCGTTTTTTCTGGAATCAGCGAGTGATCAGGAGCTAGTTCGCCTGTCCACCGCGCTTGTCGCTGAGCATGCCGCGCTCGCGCCACTTGCTCTCGGTGCGCTCGGTGATCAGACCGAGCCGCTGGAGGTTCGGAACGACGGTGTGCATGTAGATCATGCTGTTCATCTCGGCCCACTCCGGTAGCCCCAGAATCGTCTGCGTGACCACATCGGGGTCGATATCGTAGCGGGGGCCGAGGACGCGTAGCATGTCGAGTTGCTGGTTCGCGTTCAACGCCTCCAGTACTGCGAACGCCCAGTCCTCCATTTCATTCATCTCTTCCTGGCTCGCCTGTTCGACCACGCGGCGCATGGTCAGGACGCCGAAAGCCGCGTGACGCGACTCATCCTGCTCGGCCTTGCGGATCAGTTCGGTGAACAGAGGATTCTTCGAATTTGCGCGCAGCATGTCCATGATGCCGACCGCCATGCCTTCGAAGAGCGTCTGCATTCCGAGGGTCTTCATGCGATGACCTTCGACGGAGAGCAGTTCGTCGAGTAGGAACTTGAGCGTGGGAGTGATAGGGAAGATCTCGCCGCATTTGTCACTGGCGAAGCGCGCGAAGGCTTCTACGTGGCGCGCCTCATCGGCAACCTGATTCGCAGCGTAGAGCTTCTCGTCGGTAGTCGGACAGAGCGAAGTCAGCTGACCGCAGAGCTGCAGGGCAGCCTGTTCACCGTGGAGAAGCTGGGAGCAGGTGAAGGCGACCTCGTCGAGCATCGCAGCCTTCTGCTCCTTCTCGTCCTTGCCCATCATCTTGAGCAGATTGGCGAGAACCGACATCTCCATCGTGCCGAACCACTCGTCCTTGGAAACAGGGATGTCCCAATCGAG
The DNA here is from genome assembly GCA_024226335.1 of bacterium. Lineage (NCBI taxonomy): Bacteria > bacterium. The sequence continues at coordinate 28,130 of JAAELY010000295.1, read as the reverse complement.
ATCCGTCGTCGAGTTCCACTGGTTGGCCTTGCCCTTTTCGTAGAGCGCACGCAATTCAGTGACGCTACTGCCGTAGTCCCAGTCGTTCCAGCGCACGGCCGTGGGAGCTTCAACCCTCAGCTTATTGCGCAGACCGTCGATCTGTTCCTGGTCGACGACGTCGAGCACTTCGAAGTCTCCAACTTTTCTTCGGTTCTCTGCCAGAAATTTCAAACTCATATTCTCAAGACTCCTTGTGGTTGATCGGCCCTGCGGACAGGCCGTTCTCGATGAAAGAAAGAACAAACTCCTTGTGGCGGCGGATCTCCGTCGCCGAAAAAACGGATCGGCCGAGGACCCCGTCCCCGAACTCCCCCGACGCAAAATGGAAAAGCAGCATGCCGATCAGGCTCTGCGTGGCATGCGGCACCGAGATCGGGCGGATAACCCCGGCTTCGACCCCTTCGCTCAGTAGCGACGAAATGGCGCCAAGGATTCTCAGGAGCGGACCGTCGATCTCTGGAAATTCGGCGTCGCGTTCAAAGACGTCACCTTCGAAAAGCGTCCGCATCAGCAGAGGCGCGCGCGTCGGGTGCTCGCCGAGTGCGTCGAGCATCGCCTCGACCCAGATGACGAGTCGCGTGATCGCGTCCCCCTCCGTGTTCGAGGGTTCGGAGAGGCGGGCTTCCAGGTCGCCGAGGATGCGCGCCAGAACGGCGGCGTAGAGGTCCAACTTGGTGGGAAAGTGATGAAAGAGCGCGGACTTCGAGAGGAGAGAGAGGCGCGCGATCTCGCGCAGGCCCACCCCTTCAAAACCGTGCCGCGCGAAGAGCGCCTCAGCCGTGTCGAGAATCGTCTCCCGACTGGCGCCAGGCAGTGAATCCGCTGAACTGCGGCGCTCTTGCTGGGCGGGTTGCGTCAGGGAATCACCTCGCGGACCGGATCAACCGATCGATCGGATCCTAACCCGACCGACCGGTCGGACGCAAGAAGAACCCGCTGCTCAGGAAAGGTCCCGCAACAGGCTCTCGGGATCGGGGCCGGAGGCGCTGCAGATCAGCACCACCTGGTTCCTCGTCGCGCAGGCTGCACCCGCGACGGGTTCGAGTTCGCTGCGGACTCCGACCTTGTCGATCCGCCACGCGCGACCGGGTTCGCCGGCGCACGCGACCTGCCCTTTTGCGCGAAGCACGGAGGGCGGAAGTGCCTCGAGCCAGTTCCGAAGCGCCGATTCGTCCGCAATTTCGGCGGCGCCCACACTGGCGCTGCGCAGGCCGAGATCCGCAGCTCGATTCGATGCGCTTGATCCGGGCGCGCGCGGACCGTTCGTCTTCGCAATCGGTTGCGCGTGCAATAGAGCGGTGAGAGCTGGCGCGTCGAGTGGACCCGCCACGATCGGAGCGCCACCCGTCCGTGCAGCAAGCCACGCATGCAGATCCGTCCAGCACGGGTCGGCCATGCGGTCGAGTTTCGAGACGATCACCAGATCGGCGCTACCCAGTTGCGATTGCACGAGCTCACCGACGTACTTGTCGGAACTGCGTCGGCGAATGTCCTCTGCGTCGGCCACGACCAGGACTGCACCGGGTGCGTAGCCGGGCCAGGTCCGCGCAAAACTGGCCACGCGCTCCGGATCGGCAACCCCGCTGGCTTCGACGACGACGTGGTCGAGCGGCGGGTCGACACCCATCAGTGTATCCAGGCCTCGGCCCAGATCATCGCCGATCGAGCAGCAGACGCAGCCGTTGACCAGCGCCAGCGTGGGACCATCGCGATTCGCAATCCGCGCGTCGTCGATCGCGACTTCGCCGAAGTCATTGACCAACACACCGACGCGAAGACCGTGATCCGCCTCGAGCAGGCGATTGAGCAAGGTGGTCTTTCCGGCACCCAGATAGCCGCCCAGGACGCTCAACGGCAGCGGATCGGAGGGCGGACGCATCGGAGGCTCAGCTCTGCGTTGGAACGGGATACGGCGTGCCTTCGAACACAGTCGCCAGGACGCGGATGTTCCGCAATCCGTCCGCGCCGACTTCGAAGGGATCGGCGTCGACGACCGCAAAGTCGGCGCGCTTTCCGGCGCGCAACGAACCGACTTCATCCTCGAGGCCCAGCATATACGCCGCATCGATCGTGATCGCTCGGAGAGCCTCTTCGACCGACAGGCACTCATTGGGTGCCACGACATCCCCGGCACAGTTGCGACGTGTCGCGGCAACCCACGCGCTGGCCAGTGGCAGAGCGGGAGCCATGGTGTAGTCGGAGTGCAGAGCGACGCGAACCCCAGCGGCGACGCAACTGCCGAGACGCGCCATCTGGCTCGCCCTTTCCAGACCGATCCCGGAGCGCGCGTACATATCGGAGAGTTCATGCAGGTAGTACACGTTCGCCGAAACGCGAGCGCCTAAGGCGGCGATTCGCGTGACTTGTTCGGGTGTCGAAAAGCCGAAGTGCTCGATCGTGAAACCGTGGTCGAAGCGCGGTCGTTCCTCTTGAAGCTTGGCGAGTGTATCGAGTGCCAGCTCGAGGCCGAGATCTCCGGTGCAGTGCACGTGAATCGTATAGCCCGCGTTCCAGTAGGTCCGGGCCATCGATTCGAACTGCTCGGGCGGCGTCAGCCATTCCCCCGCGTGTCCATCGACGTAGCCCGGTGCCTTGAGCTGTGCCAGCTGTGAAAAGAAAGCACCGTCGGTAAACAGCTTGATGCGTCGACCGAAACGCAGCCGATGCGTATTGCGTTCGGGCAGTGTCTCCACGAACTCCAGCGCCTTCTCATTGCTGCCGTGCGTCGCCAGAAGACGCAGGCCCGTGGGAATCATCTCCACGCGAAACGGCGTCTCCGGACGTTCGATGATAGCCGTCGCCGCCAGCCATTCGGCATTGAAATCGAACAGACCCGCAGCCATATCGCCCAGGGTGGTGTGACCGCCGAAGTGCGCGACCTGCTTCAGACGCTCCAGACCGAGAGCGATCCGCTGGGGCGCCATCAGAATCGGGTTCAAGCGTTCGATGGCCAGCGCCAGACCGTTCTCGTAAAAGTGTCCGCGCTCCGCATCGATCTGGTGCTTGCCTTCGATCTCTGCGCGGTCGATCCCCAGGCGCTCCAGCATGCCGTCGTTCATGTACAGCTCGTGGAAGGAGCGGTGCCAGACGACAATCGGCCGCTGGATGGACACTTCGTGGATGCGCTTGCGGTTCATCTCCCCGTGCCAGAGCTGGTGGTAGCCCCAGACGAACAGGGGCTCGTCGGGATCGCTCAACTCTGCATCGAGTTCGCGCAGACGCGCGTCGAAGGCTTCCGGAGTCTGCACCGGCGCCACGGTTTCCCAGGGCAGCTTCCACTCCAGGGCGGTGATGAAACGCATCGGCAAGATCACGGCCGCCATCATCGGATGCAGATGGGGATCGATCAGACCGGGCAGGATGACGGCTTCGGCAAAGCGCTCGTCGATGCGATGCTCGTGCGCGTCGAGCCAGGGTCGAAGGCTCTCGAGGGTGCCCACTTCCAGAATCGTCCCGTCGCGTACGGCTATGGCCGTGCCTTCAGGCCAGGAAGGATTCATCGTGATCACTCGACGCGCGGTATAGACGGTGACTTCGCTCATGGTGCTTTCCAGCGGATCGCCGCTGCTCCTGCGAACCGTATCACGGCCCGTCCACGTCTACCTCAGGGCGACGTCGACCATCCGCTCCACGAGTGCGCCGCCGATCCAGGAAGCCAGTGGGATCAGCAAGAACAGGCCGAAGCGACTCAGCGTCGAAGTGTCGAAGGGCCACTCGCGGACACTTTCGATGCGGGCTTCGTAGGCCAATAACGCAGGCAGTCGCGATAGCCGTGTCGAGTCGGCAGTGGCGGTAGTGGCGGTAGTGGCCAGGAGAATGTCGCGCTCGCTGGCGATCTGTTTGCGAACGATCGCGAGTTCATCGCGCTTGCGCTCGCGCAAGTACCGGTGCAGACCGCGTGAGGGCAGAATGAGTCCGGCGACTCCCATACCCACCGTAGCCGTGATCACCAGGGCCACGACCGAAAGATTCGACACGAGGGTCACCAGTAGGGAGGCAATCGCACTTCCGATCAACCAGATCGCGGCATTCGTGAGTCCCGTAGCAGCAAACGGAGAAAGCGGGTCGAGGTCGAGCAGGTCCACATCGAGGTGGCTCCGCCCGACTTCGTAGAAGACCTGGGAATGCCGGATCGTGATCAGCGCCTGCACCGAAAGCAGGGCCATGAGCAGAACCATGAACGGAACCGTATGAAAACTCTCTTCGACGAGCGCCCCCGTTTCGAGGACATAGGGAAGTGATTGCAGGATGATCGCCGCGACGACTCCGATGGCAGCTGCAAGTGTCACGGTGCGTGAGTTCGGAAAGAGCCGTCCGCGAAACGCCTGCCACTCTCCATCCGCCATGCGCAGAACCGGTCGCAGCAGGTCGAACTGGCGGGACGCCTTCGCCAGAGCGATGCAGCCCGTACAGAGCGTGTAGGCCGACACGAAAGAGAGGACGATGTCGACGCGTACATGGCTGCCGATCCCGAAAACTCCGTCACTTCCTTCGAAGATCTGGTGAACTCCGGACAAGGTGTGCACGACGACGACGAGGCCCAGGAACACGCCGAGGCTGGCGATCGCGAGCAGGACCGGCTGTCTCCAGCTCCAGCCGGTCACCCGAACGGAGAACGGGGTCGCACCGGTGTCCCGGCCCTGTGTGCTCGCGGAGATTGCCATGGGAATAGCTTACCCCGATCCCGGGGGAACCACATCGCGCTCCTCCGGGGTATTCTGCTCTGGCATGCACATTGATCCCCGCATCCGAGCTGCCAACCTCTCCTGCTGGTCGGCAAGCGTCGACCCGCAACCGGTCGGCGGAGGCATTACGAACTCGAACTTCCTGGTCGAAGACGGAGGACGGCGTCACTTCGTGCGAATCGGAACCGATATTCCCCGGCACGGAGTCATGCGCTTCCACGAACGGGCGGCCAGTCGCGCAGCCCACGCGGCGGGAATCTCACCGGAAGTCCTGCACTGCGAAGACGGCGCGATGGTATTGCAGTTCATCGAAGGCCGCGCACTACAGGCGGAAGACGTCCGCGAACCGGAGACGCTGGAGCGAATCGTTTCACTGCTCAAGTGCTGCCACAGCGAGATCCCCACGCACCTGCGCGGTCCCGCCATGGTCTTCTGGGTATTTCACGTGCTTCGCGACTACGCCCACACCCTGCGCGAGGCCGGAAGTCGAAATCTTGCCGCGCTGCCGCGTTTTCTCAAAATCGCGACGGAACTGGAGCGAGCCGTGGGCCAGATCTCCCTGGTTTTCGGTCACAACGATCTGCTCGCAGCCAACCTAATCGATGACGGGGAAAGGCTGTGGCTGATCGACTGGGACTACGCCGGGTTCAACAGTCCGCTGTTCGATCTAGGCGGGCTCGCCTCCAACAACGAATTCTCGGCGGCGAGTGAAGAAGCCTTACTGCAGCACTATTTCGGAAATGCACCCGACGACGCGCTACGCCACCGCTACGCGGCGATGAAGACCGCCTCACTCCTCCGCGAAACGATGTGGAGTATGGTCTCCGAACACTATTCGGACGTCGATTTCGATTTCGTCGCCTACACGGACATGAACCTCCAGCGCTTCGAAAAGGCCTGGAGCGGATTCCAGGAGATGTGAAGCCATGTCCGAGTTTCCCACCCAGGCCCGGGCCGTCGTCGTCGGCGGCGGCATCATGGGCTGCTCGACGGCTTATCACCTTGCGAAGCTCGGCTGGACGGACGTGGTCCTCCTGGAGCGCGCCCGTCTCACCAGCGGAAGCACATTCCACGCGGCCGGACTGGTCGGTCAGTTGCGCAGTTCGGCCAGCATCACCCGATTGCTGGGTGAGTCGGTCGCCCTTTATCAGCGACTCGAACGAGAAACCGGTCAGGCGACCGGTTGGAAGTGCAACGGCGGACTCCGCCTGGCCTGTAGTCGCGCGCGCATGTCCGAGTACGAACGCCAGGCGACCACCGCCCACAGCTTCGGCATGGAGATGCAACTCCTCAGCCCGAAAGAGGCCCGCGATCTCTGGCCGTTGATGGAGATCGACGACGTGGTGGGCGCTGCTTTTCTGCCGACGGACGGATCCGCCAGCCCGGTGGACCTGACCCAGGCTCTCGCCCGCGGTGCCCGCATGCGAGGCGCAACCTTGATCGAGGATTGCCCTGTGACGGGGCTCGAAATCGAAAACGAGCGCGTCAGCGCCGTGTCGACGCCGCGTGGGCGCATCGCCTGCGAAATCGTGGTGAACTGCTGCGGACAGTGGGCGCACGAATTCGGACAGCTCGCGGGCGTCCATGTTCCGCTGGTTTCGGTCCAGCACCAGTTCATGATCAGCGGCCCCATCGACGGCGTTCACTCCGCACTCCCCACGCTTCGCGATCCGGATCGGCTCACCTACTACAAAGAAGAAGTGGGCGGACTGGTCATGGGTGGGTATGAACCGAACCCCATCCCCTGGGCGCAAGACGGCATTCCCGAGGGCTTTCACTTCACGCTTCTCGAGCCGGACTTCGACCACTTCCAGCAACTCGCGGAACTCTCCTTTCCCCGGGTCCCCGCGCTCGAGAACGCAGAGATTCGCCAGATGCTCAACGGCCCGGAGAGCTTCACGCCCGACGGCAATTTCATTCTGGGCGAAGCGCCGGAGCGGCCCGGGTATTTCGTAGGTGCGGGATTCAACGCCTTCGGTATCGCCGCGGCCGGCGGAGCGGGCTGGGCACTCGCCGAATGGATCGCGAACGGCGAACCGCCGTACGATCTCTGGCCAGTCGATATCCGCCGCTTCGGCCCCCCGCATCGCGACCGGGACTGGGTCCGCGAACGAACGCTCGAACTCTACGGCAAGCACTACACGATCTCCTGGCCCGGAGAGGAACACCAGAGCGGCCGCCCCTATCGCCGTTCACCGCTCTACGAGCGACTCCAGACGGCGGGCGCCTGCTTCGGAGAGAAACTCGGCTGGGAACGTCCGAACTGGTTCGCCCCGCAAGGCGTCGCTGCCCAGGATGAGTACTCCTTTGAACGACCCAACTGGTTCGCACACGTCGGCGAGGAACACCGCGCCGTACGCGAGCGCGTCGGTCTGTTCGATCAGACGTCGTTTGCGAAGTACGAACTCGAAGGGAGCGACGCGGAGAAGGCACTTCATTGGCTATGCGCCAATGACATCGCGAAACCACCCGGAAGCCTCACGTACACACAGATGCTCAACCAGCGCGGAGGAATCGAGTGCGATCTGACCGTGGCCCGCCTGGAACAGGACCGTTTCTACCTGGTCACGGGCACCGGCTTTGCCACACACGACCGTTGCTGGATCGAGCGAAACCTGCCACCGAGCTTCGATGTGCGTCTCCGAGAAGTGACCGACGAACTGGCCGTGCTGGCCCTGATGGGTCCCCGGTCTCGGGACGTGCTGGCTGCAGTCTGCACTGAATCGGTCTCCGACGCTGCCCTGCCCTTCGCCACACACTGCGAGCTTTCTATCGCCGGTGCACCCGTGCGCGCGCTGCGCATCACCTATGTGGGCGAACTGGGCGTTGAACTCCATCTTCCCAGACAACACGCGGGCGCCGTCTACGATGCTTTGATGGGATCCGGAAAAGCTCACGGCATTGCCAACGCGGGATATCGGGCCATCGAGAGCCTCAGACTCGAAAAGGGCTACCGAGCCTGGGCGGCAGACATCACGCCTAACAACACGCCTCTGGAGGCGGGCCTCGCCTGGGCGGTCAAGCTGGACACCGGGATCGATTTTCTCGGACGCAAGGCCTTGGAGCAGCAGAAGCAAGAAGGCTTGAAGCGCCGGCTCGTCGGATTCAGTATCGACGATCCAGATGTGGTGCTGCTCGGACGCGAAACGATCTTCCGCGATGGCGAGCGTGTCGGATGGCTCACCAGCGGCGGCTGGGGATACACCGTCGGGAAAGGAATCGGCTACGGATACCTCGGCGATCCGAACGGCATCGATACGCGCGCATTGCGATCGGACCTTTACGAACTGGAAGTCGCCTCGAAGCGCGTTCCCGCACAGCTGCATCTACGCCCTCTATACGATCCGGGCATGAAACGAATTCGCAGCTGAAAAACGGGCGAACGGGGAACGAGCCCGCCGCCCCCCTTTACGAACCGAGAAGGCGGACGGCCCACAACAACTGGACGGCCCACTGCGCGAAGAACAGACCAAAGCGCACGGTCACCGCAGGAGGACTCGTGGACGCCAGATGAACCATCGACTGAGCGACCCGAGCCGCAAGCACCCAGAGCGCCAGTCCGTCGGTGATCTCGCTGCGCCCGGCCACCAGCGCGACGAGAATGATCGCCGCAAAGGCGGGAAGGTTCTCGTAACAATTCGCATGCGCCCTGCACAGACGTTGAGAAAACTCTGATACGTCCGATCCATCGGGCTGAAAACTATTGGCCAGACGGTTTCCACCGAGAGTCAGGGCGCTGCGAATGGCCGCGATCCCTCCGACCAGGATCAGCGTCCAGGCTGCGTATCCGAGCAAGGCGACACTTGAAGCACTCATCGATCCGTACTCCTCATCCGTTTCGCACGACCATCGCGTGGCTCGAGTGTCGCACAGCGCGGGCACGGAAGAGTCTTCGCCAGATCAGCGTTGGCGACCCAGCCAGTGATTGATCCATTGATAGGCAACCGGCCAGAGTCGACTCACGGCGCTGACCGCGTTTGCATCGAGGCCGACCAGGATTCGCGCCTTGCGCTTGTGGATTCCGGCCACGATCTCCCGCGCCGCCCGATCTGGACTCAATCGGCTGAAGCGTTCGAAGTCGCTGTTGAATTCCGCCGCTCCCGTCGTATCCAGACGGGTCTGGCCGACGCGTCCGGCCGCCACGATGCCGGTGCGAACGCCCCCTGGGTGCACGCAACTGACGGCGATTCCGCTGCCGAGCAGTTCCTGACGCAAGCTCTCACTGAAGCCGCGAATCGCGAACTTCGAAGCACTGTATGCACTCTGAAGCGGGGCGCCGATCAATCCGAAAACGCTGGACATATTGACGATATGGCCACGGCCCTGGCGCAGGCGGCTCGGCAACAGTGCCTTGGTGCAGTGCAGAGTCCCGCCGAAGTTGACGCGCATGATGCGGTCGTAATCGTCTAGCGAGGTCGACGCGACGGTGTCGTAGACGGTGATGCCCGCACTGTTGATCAGCAGATCGATTCCAGGGTGGCGGGCGATCGCCTGATCGAAAACACTCTGCACCTCTTGCGGATCACCGACGTCACAGGCACTCGCTTGCGCCGCGAAACCCTGCTGACACAACGAGACTGCAAGACGCTCGACTTCGGCAGCGTTGATATCCAGCAATTCCAGGTGATATCCGTGGGTCGCCAGTACCTGTGCCAACGCGCGACCGATACCGGACGCGGCACCCGTAAGGATGGCGACTCTCGGTGCATCCGTACTCATGTCGATGACGATCGCGTTCGGACGGAACGACCGCCACCTACACGGCGTACTGGAGGACGGCGACGGAGTGGCAGGCGCTCCCGGCCAGCACGAAGAGGTGCCAGATGAAGTGCCCGTAACGCAGACGGGTCGCGGCGTAAAATCCCACACCACTGGTGTATGCGAGTCCACCGGCAACGAGCCAGAAGAGCGCACTGCGCGGCATCGCCTCGACGAGCGGCCCCGCCGCAAGAAGTACCAACCAACCCATCGCCAGATAGAGACCGGCGGAAAGCACCGGGTGGGCGCGAATGCCGCTCGCCTTCCAGGCCACCCCCACGATTGCCAGGGTCCAGACAGCCCCCAGGAGCATCCAGCCCACATCCCCCCGGAGCGCTCCAAGAGTGAAGGGAGTGTAGCTACCGGCGATGAACACATAGATCGCGGAATGGTCGGCGACGCGAAGAATCCGCTTTGCGCGCCCGGCGGGCATGGCGTGATAGAGAGTCGACGCCAGGTAGAGCAGAATCATCGTGCTCGCAAACACGACCGAGCCGATCACTTCTGCCGTCTCACCCCGCGCGAGTGCGGGCGCGATCAGAATCGGAAGAGCCAGGATGGACGCAACGAGTCCGACGCCGTGACTGATGCTGTTTGCGATCTCTTCGCCGAGCGTGGGAGTTGAGCTTTTCATGCGCGGGGACCTCGCAAGGAACGTGCCGATCGAGAGTCCCCGGTACCCGATCCAGGTGGCTCCATTCGCCTGGCTGTGAAGCCCCGCCCCTTCAGGTGCAGTAGACCCGTTGCAGCCCGGACAGCCTCCCGCGCAGCCGTCTTGGATATCGCGCCCAACGGCATTCGGGAGTTGATAACCCGGCGGGACTGAGCGGAGCTCAGGCGGTACCGCCCCGCCGCTCAGACATTCGCTGAAAATGCAGCATCGCGTTGGGCTCTAGGGCCGCGCCTTTCTTCCTCCCGAGGGCGACCGCGGGCGATTCCGCCACGGGCAGTTCGAGTTCGAAACGCTGGCTTGCCGGGATATCGCAGACATCGTCGTCGCAGGCCTGCCAACGGACCTCGCCGGAAACGAGATAGCTTCCGACCAGACCGTGATTCGGTCAAGCGCCGACATAGCGGGCGATCACGTCCACGCAGCGCCGGAGCCTCGCTGGTGGAGCAGGGTTCCTCCAACCGAGCACTTCGAGGGCGAAGTCGATGGCAAACGCTGGCACCCAGCCGGCGTCGGCTGCGTCGGGATCGGCGACCCGCGTATACCCGCGGCGCAGCAGGTCCGAGCGGTCGCGCAGGGCATCGCCAGCGGCCACCTCCCAATGGGCGAGGTCGAACGCCGGCGACGCTGGGCCGGCGAATTCCCAGTCGATAACGCCAACGATCGGCGCCCCGTCGTCGATCAGAAAGTGCTTGGGCAACCAGTCGCCGTGAGCGAGCGAGAGTCTGGGCGCTGGACGGGTCATCACCTCGTCACGGAGGAGCTCAGCACCGCGCTCGACGACCGCGGCCGCCGCCGGACCAAGCGCCTGTTCGGCGACACCCACCACGCGGGCGACGAAGCGCTCCCCGGGCGGCTCGAGCTCGTGCCGAATGCCCCGGTCGGGGACGACGCTATGCAACCGTGCCAGGAGCTCGCCGCTGTCCATGACCAACCGCTCGAGATCCGACGCCGACAGCTCACCAGCGAGCTGGTCGAGCGAGCGGCCCGGCACGAATCGCAGGATCGAGAACGACAGTAGCTCCCCGTCGTGATCCACCTGCTCGACGCCGAGCACCTCCGGCGTGGGCACGCCGACACCACGCGCCTGCGCCATGACGTGCTCCTCGTCGGTGAACCACGCCACTGGCTGACGCGCGATCCGGACGACGACCGGCATGTCTTTGGGAACCTCGACGCGGTACGCCTCGTTCATGCCGCCACCGGTGAGGCGAACGAGCCGCTCGACCTCGCTGCCGCAGACGGACCGCACCACCGAGTGGATGACCGGACTGGGCGTCGTCTTTGTGGTCGAATCTGCTGGATGCTGCTCTTGGGCGCTGACCATGTCCTGAAGCCGTCCAACCGATCGGCGTCTACCGGCTGGTAACAGCGCTGACCGGCTCGCCGAGGCTCCGAAGATTGATGCCAGATTCTACCAAAGGTCGAAATGCCTGACTGTTGCCGAGTCCGACTGCAAGCTCGTGTTGGGCGGCGGCCCCGCCGCGGGTCTCCGTTGGGGATAGACAGAACGCCTGTACCCCTACGCGGGTCAGCGTCGAAATCGGAAAGCACACGGGCAACCGACCCGACCAGGTGATCCGAGAATTCGCGTGGAACTGAGTGGTGGTGCCCTGAGCTTCGCCGACCCGGGCCTACGAGGTTGGAAGCGTCACAGGACCTTGAAAGCTCCGAATGGATCCCTGCCACCAGAAGAAGGCTCGCGTCGGAGTGGGGAGGGAGACGACCCAGGGATCCTTCAAAACGATTTCATTCAACTCGCCGCCTTCGGGAAGAACCCGACCAGCATCATCGCTTGCGTCTCCGACCACCTCGACGAAATCGCCTTCGGGTGTCGTCAGGATCGCGAGCCTGCGGCCCGCGGCGAAGCCGAGGACGTGGGCCTTGTTGACGAGGGCTGTCATCGGGCCAGCTGTCAGAGAGGGGGGTTTCATCTCGAGTGGCGAGGCCACGTTGATGAAGTGATGACCGCCGATCTCCCTCTCCCGCACCGGTTCTTCGGCGCGGTCGGGTGAATGTCGAAAGCCGGCACGGTCCATCGAAGCCTGTCCGATTCCGCTCTTGGTGTAGGATGCGTCCACTTCGAGCGCTTCGAAATCGCTCTGCTCGACTGGGGAGCGGGTCATCCAGACCATGCGGTTGGCAGACTCCGAGATCTCCATGTACTTCCCTCGGAGGCCGGAGACGAGAACGCCCCCCTCGCCAAGCGCTTCTTGCATCAGCTCTTTGAGGGACTTCAGACTCGTGTTCATCGTGGCCATCTCCGCTTGATCGTCGTTGGCATAATAGATGTCACTAGAATCGGGTGCAAGCGAACCGGCTTTCGCACCCCGGTCTGATTCCTGGCGATACGCGCGGCGCCTAACGAATCGGCGATAAGTGGCGTTGAATAGCACCGCCGACGTCGCCGAGCCTGAAAAGGTTGATGCCAGACAGTACCGCGGTATTCGGAACCGAGCGATTCAACGTCCGGTTTCATCCCCTGGTTGGTCGGCACGCTCGCGCGCCGAGCGGACCCGGGTCAGCGACTGGTGAGAGTCTCGACTAACGTGGCAAAGCCCAAAGCCACGCCTCGGGTCGCCTCGAGATGCACCGCGGGCAATCGGTCGTTGACGCAATGGTGGAACGGTCCAGCTCCGAATACACCCAGGACGGGTCGGTATCCAGCGTCGAAGTAGGCGGCAAGCTCGCCACGGCCGAGGCCAAAGGCGAGCGGTACCGGACCGACGAGGCTTTGTCCGCGAAACGCAGCCCAGGTGCGAAACAAAACCGATGAATTGCTCATGAGGAAGCGACGAGAGCTGGCTCGGTCTGGCTCTTCGCCATCGCGCGAGCCGATGTTCGCTCCGATATGGAGCCAGAGCTGCGTCCGCTCGGGGGGCGGAGCCTCGGATTCGAGGAAGGCATGGGCGCCCGCGTCACCGAGTTCGTGTCCGGAGTTCGCTGTGAAGACGAAGCGCCGACTACCATGCTCGGCACTGGCCCATCGCGCGACTGAAAGAAAGGCCGCAATCCCGGAGCCGCGCTCAGCGGTGGCGTGAAACCAGCCACTCAGCGGCGTAGACACCACGATGGCGGAGGCACTGGCCGGACCGATCTCTGCAATCATGTTGATGCTGTCGACCATTGTGTGTCGGCCCATGAGTCGCACGCGAGCGGTCTCGGCCTGTTCTCCGAGGAGGGCGAGCCGCTCCGCGTCCCCTCCCGCCACGAGCAGAACGGGCACATCCCAGGGCTCGAGGCCGAGGGGCGCGTTCAGCGTCTTGATATAGCCGCAGGCGCCGGCCACCTCCAGGATGACGGCCTTCGCGCCCGATGCAGCTACCCCTCGGATCCTCGCTTGCAGCTGTGCTTGAGCGAGCGAGTTGTTGGTGAGCCGATTCGGAATTCGGAGTATCGGGATCTGCTCTCCCAACGTGCCCACGCGCTCATGCGCGTCGGGGTGTGGTACGGGGAACTGAGGAAAGGCTTGGGTTCGCTCGCCTCGGACTTCCACGAAGGCTTCATCTACGAGATAGGTCGGTATGCTCCTGCGTTGGATCCGCACGCGGTACCCGAGACCTGCGAACTCCGACTCGAGCCACTTAGCCGCTGAAAGATTTCCGTCGGTGCCGGTTCGGTGCGGGCCAAGCCGGTCGTACGTCGCGACGTCGCGCTCGAGCGACTCGACCGAGAACGCAGCCGCCGCCGGTCTCTGGAGAATCCGTTCCCGGGCACGCCCAGATCGGTGGGCGACCATCATCATTGTGGAGCCCGTGGCGATCAAGGCAGTCGTAGCCGCGGCCCACAGAATCCACCTGCGGTTCCACCGGCGCAGGGGGCGATTCACAGACCGCCTCCACTACCGAGCTCCGATCGAGGCTTCTCCTCGAGGTGCTCCCCTGCCACATAACGGTCGCCCTTCAGCGACGTTGATGGGCGCCGCCGAGTGCGCTGAGCCCAAGAAGGTTAGTACCAGACGGTACAGCAGAAATTGCAAGAGAGCCCTTCAACGTCCGACTGCATGCCGTTGTTGGGCGAGGCGAATTCATATAGTAAGTGCAACACGGCACCCAGGTGAGTTGAGTTGGGAAATGCCACGATTCCTCAAACGACCAAGAATGGGGACTCGCTGATGGCATATCACCAACTCAGCTCGGATGAACGATACACGATTGCGGCACTCCGTTGGCTCGGGTGGAACTACTCCGAAGTCGCTCGCTACGTGGGCCGACACCGGAGCACGATTTCGCGGGAAGTTCGCCGGAACTCGGCTCGCCTGGATGGCGCCTACCGAGCACAGAAGGCCATCGAACGAACGAATGGCCGCCGATCTCGATCACGACAGAATGGCCACTTCGCTGAGAGGGAGTTTGCTCTCGTTGAGCGAAAGCTGAAAGAACAGTGGAGCCCGGAGCAAATCTCAGGGCGACTCAAGCTAAGCGGGGAGCTCTCCATCAGCCACGAGACGATCTACATCCACATCTGGCGAGACAAGGAGAATGGAGGACAGCTGTATCGATGCCTCCGTCAAGCGACGAAGCGCAGACGCAAGCGCCACAACAGCTACGACAGTCGAGGGAGGCTTGCCGGGAAGCGCCACATCTCCGAACGACCCGCTTCGGTCGAGACGAGAAGAACCATCAGTCATTGGGAGATTGATACGGTGGTCGGTGGCAAGGACAAGGACTGCGTCGCCACCCTGGTCGAGAGGAAGACCGGCTACGCCATGATCGGAAAGCTCTCCGACCGGAGCATGTACGGGATGAGTCGTCGTCTACGGATGCTTATCCGCCGCGCTCCACACCGCTTCCGAACGCTGACCTCGGACAACGGGACTGAGTTCCACGACTACGCCTCGGTGGAGGAGGCCTCGGCGGTGAAGGTCTACTTCGCCACTCCGTACCATTCATGGGAGCGAGGGAGCAACGAGAACTTCAACGGCCTGCTCCGCCAATACCTCCCCAAGAGAAGCAGCCAAGCGCACATCGCGCAGCGGGACTGCGACCGAATAGCAAAAAGGCTGAATACCCGACCTCGCAAGAGGCTCGGCTATCGCACACCGGAGGAATGCTTCTTTGGAACCTAGAAAACCGTGCACTTCGAACTTGAAGTCAGACGGCCGTTCGCGACGGGGTCGATCGAAATGCTTCATACCCCTTGACCGATGGCCAATCTCCAGGGCAGGCGTCTCACGCCCGAAGGAAGGGAAGCATCTCCGTTATGGAATATGACCCATGCAGTCGATCTCGCGTTTCCTCGACGGCATCAACGAAATCGCTGTTGAATGCCCTTCCCGCTGGCGACCACCATTGCCCTCCTCCCGGCATGTCGATACAACCAGCGAGAGCATTCATCCAGCTCTCATACGTATCCAGCAATACGCGCTAGCTGTCGGCCCGTGCGACCGTATTCGATTGCCTGAGCTGCCTCGCCAAGTACAGAATCGAGATGATCACGGCTACAGCACCGATGATTTCGCCGAGGTTGCCAAGAGATTCGAGATCCATGAATCCTGTCACCGCCCAACTACTATTCGACAACCGCACCCCATGCGCGACTGAGTCGGATAACGTCCGACTGTCGAGTGCATATTCTCCCAGAGAACAGCAGCTTACAACCCTATTCGTCTTATTCGGCGCCCTATTCCGACAGTCCGAGTCGCATGAGTATTTGCCTTGGCGGGCCTGTCTTTCATCCCGCTCGGCGCCGACGCTCTGCAATCACTTCCCGGGGCCGCGCCGATGTGAGATGGCTTGGAGTCTCGGAAAATCTGAAATTCGGTCGAAGCCCGACCGACCGCGGAGACGGCGCAATCCAGGAGGCTTTCCCCCTACCCCTAATAACCCCTTACAACCGGAAAAGCGCTCAGATCCGGTAGATTGCGCGAAGGGCTTTCTCGAGAATTGTCGAGGGAAGCCAACGGCGTGCCGCGACACCGTACCTCTGCACGAATGGACCGATCGGGTAGCGATTGCGCGGAGACGGATTGGCGATGACCTTCGCCAGCAATTCCGCGAGCTGGCGCGGATCCGCGCCGTTTTGTTCGTCTCGTTCCATCACGGCCACGGCTCGCGTGCAGCTTTCGCGATAGGCCGAGCCCTCTTCGCTCGCGGCTGAAAAGACGCGACTGTCCGTGAATCCGGTCTTGAAGTCTCCAGGCTCGAGTAGCGTGACGCGGATGCCGAACGAACGAAGCTCCATGCGCAGCGCATCGGACATGGACTCGAGGGCGTACTTCGAAGCCGAGTAAAAGCCCTGGAAGGGGATCGTAACGAGTCCCCCCAAAGAGCTGATGTTCACGATATGACCCGATCTCTGCTCCCGTAGACTGGGCAGGACGGCGCGACAGACGCGCAACACCCCGAAGAAGTTGGTCTCGAACAGCGCCTTGGCTTCTTCGACCGAGGTGTCCTCGATGGCACCGGCCAGGCCTACACCGGCGTTGTTCACGAGGACGTCGATCCGACCTTCCCGCTTCAGAACGAAGTCCACCGCCTGTCGTACGGATTCGTCGTCACAGACATCCATCGGAAGCATGAGCGGACCGGGGGGTGCATCGGCTGAATCAGGAAACGCGGCGCGCCGGCTGGTTCCGTAGACGCGGTGACCGAGCGCGGCCAGATGCTCGGCGCCGGCCTTGCCGAAACCGGCGGAAGCCCCGGTAATCAGAATGACCCTGGACGTCATTCCCACCTCGAGTTGAATACGATCAAGGGGCGGTGCCGCATTCCCTCAGAGTTTCTCGACTCGCGCGGGTATGGCCTTGTGAAAGGGGATACCGCTAAGTGGCTCGCGATGACTTGCGCGAATCAACTCCTGGACGTTCACGCCCACTGGCTCCATCTTCCCCGTTTCAGGGTCGCGACTCAGCAGACCGTAGCCGTGGGGCATGCTGAGATTCCCCCGGTAGATGTCCTCGCTCAGCATGGCCGGCACCGTCACCTCTGCGTACTCGGTCACCAGTCGCACGCGTTCGCCATCTTCAACGGCGAGTTCCTGCGCATCAGAAGAATTCATGCGCAGATAACTGGTGTGAAGTGCCTTTCGCCAGCTGGGATCGCGGTGGATGGTGTTCGCGTTGGAGTCGGTGCGTTCCCCTGTTTGCAAGATGAAGGGGAACTCGCTGTTCTTGCGAAAGTCGGTGTCGTCGGGGATCTCCAGGTCGCGAAACAGCGCCAACACCTCGGGAGTATCGAGCACCGCCTTCTTGTCCGGATGGCTGACCTGACTCCAGTTGTCTTCCGGATCCGCACGGCATAGAAGGAGTCCCTGCGGGTTCTCGAGCAGCTTCTTGAACAGCGCTTCGGCCGGATCGTCTTCGGCCGTGAGGGTCCCCGCCTCAATCAGTTTATCGCGGTTCTGGGCAGCGAAGACCGTACACACCAGCTTGACGAATGAGAGTACGGGCGAGACTTCACCCGTTTCGACTGCCGCCGCCATCATCTTGTAGAGAGGATGCAACGAGAGGTCGAGCCCCATGGCCTTGGCAATCTCGTAGAAGATCAAGCACTCCTGCTTCGCCTCGGGCGGCCCCTGAATCACCGGGGCGCGCAGATGCGCATGGATCTCGGGGAAACCCTTCGGGAACACCGATGCCTCCCACTTCTCGTAGCCTACCGGTACCGGCAACACGTAGTGTGCGAGCATCGCGGCTTCGGTCATCGCGGGTTCGATCACGACCAGCAACTCCAGGGCCTCGAAGGCTCGAGTCATGGCCTGCGTGTCGGCGTAGGAGCGCAGCGGGTTGCAACCCTCCACGAAAAGCGCGCGGATGGACTGATCGCCCGCTTCGAGAATCTCCTCGGGCAGAGCATTGGGCGGAAACAGTCCGCGGATCGCCGGGATTCCCGCCACCTGCGTTCGCGGCACCTCTCCATCTGCAAACAGATTGGCGCCGCTAAACAGTGTCAAGGGAAAGTGCGAGCCCCTGGCCGTGCACATATTGCCTGTGATGATGTGAAGCAGAGGCTGAAGAAAGCAGTTCTCCAAGCTGTAGCGATTGTGATAGATGCCGAGGTCGAACTTGATGCTGGCGCTCTCCGCCGTGGCAAAGCGCCGAGCCAGATCGACGATGTCGTCTTCCTCGAGATCACAGAGTTCGGCCGCCCTGGCAGGCGTGACCAGATCAGCGATGAAACGCGCGTTCTCCCACCCGTGAGAGTGTTCAGCCGTGAAGGCCTCGTCGACGAGATCTTCGCGAACGATCACGTTCAGCATCGCGAGCAACAAAAAGAGATCCGTGCCCGGACGGATCTGCAGGTGCTTGTCGGCCATCTTCGCCGTCTCGGTGCGACGCGGGTCGACGACTACCATTGAGCGGTCGGGATCCTTGGCGATCTCTTTCAGAACCACGCGCGCCCGCTGGATGCCGTGACTCAACCACGGATTCGAACCGATGACGATATAGAATTCCGACTCTTCGGGATTGGCATCGAAGTCGCTTCCCTCGCTGCCAAAGACATGACCGTTGACCCAGTACTTCTGTGTGAACTCCTGCGCAAGCGCATTGAAGTGCGAGGTCGAACCGATCATCTGGAGCAGGCCCAGCGCATAGACGAAGTCCATGTGATTGGCCTGCCCGCCACCTCCTACGAGACCGACCGTCCGGCCACCGGACCGGGCGATGATCTGATTCAGCTTCTCGGCGATCTCCGAGATGGCCTGATCCCAGGAGATCGGCACATGGGTCCCATCCGGCTGGCGCTTCAACGGCTCGCGCACCCGCTGATCGTGGTGCGCGTACTTCGCCACCGTGAGTCCCTTGCTGCAGGTATAGCCGCGGCTGAAGGGATTTGACTTGTCGCCCCTCACCTTGGTGATCCGATTGTCCTCGACGCGGACCAGAAGGCCGCAATTGAGCGAGCAAAGAACACATGCGGTCGATCGCCAGTCGCCTTCAGTTGCGGGACTCATGGGGGCCTCCTCCTCGGGATGGTTCGGCCACTATATATGGATTCTCCAGCCTGGGTTAGTATGCGCGCATGTCCATTGATTCAAACATCGTCGGCCGCAGCGGTGAGCCGGTCGAGCACACCCCGGACGCGCGCTGGACCATGGCGTACGCGGCGGGGCTCGGAGATCTGGCACCCGCCTATCTGGATACGAGGGCGCGCACGGATGTGCTGGCGCACCCTCTTTTTCCCGTCTGTTACGAGTGGCCGATCTTCCTGGATCCCCGCTGCTTGCCTACGGGACTTCTGGCCGAGGAGCGCCTGCGCGGCGTCCATGCCAGTCACGACCTGAGTCTTCACCAACCGATCCGCGCGGGCATGACGCTGACGACGCGAGCCACGATCGCCAAGGTGGAAGCGCGGCGCTCCGGTGCCTACCAGCTGACCCGGCTCGAAACCGTCGCCGCAGACGGCCAGCCGGTTTCGACGACCTGGTACGGAATGCTCCTGCGAGGCATCGAGGTCGTGGGCGGGGACCGCGCGCTCGATGACGCCGAGCCACTACCGAAACCCATGCCCGCAGACGAAGCGACAAAGGAATATCCGATTTCAGTCGCAGCAAACGCAGCTCTCGTCTACACGGAATGTGCGCGCATCTGGAATCCGATCCACACGGATGCAGCCGTCGCCCAGGCGGCGGGTCTTCCCGAGCCGATTCTGCACGGCACAGCCACTCTTGCGCTGGCGGTATCCCGCCTCGTATCCGAGTGCTTCGGGGGTGACGCGGAACGGGTCGTGCGAATTGCGGGCCGCTTCGGCGCAATGGTGCGAATGCCTTCGATGCTCAACCTGCGTATCGGACCTGTGCGCGGAGATAGCGTGCGCTTCGAAGTTCTGGAACCGGAGGGAGGCCGTGCGATCCGCGACGGTCTACTGACGGTTCGGAAACACTCGTCCGATGTATAGCCGCGCAGAGCAGCCGGTCCGCCGGGAACACGACCTGGCAGTCCGGCTCTGACGCCCGAAAGGATCCCCCCGTGTCGGACTCGACAGCGAAACTGATTGAACGTCGCGAGCGCGTCCTCGGCGTGGGTGCTCCGCTGTTCTACGAGGAGCCTCTGCACATCGTGCGGGGCGAAGGTGTCTTCCTATTCGACTCCGATGGGAAACGCTATGTCGACATGTACAACAACGTGCCGTGCGTCGGCCACGCCAACCCTCAGGTGGTCGAGGCGATGCAACGCCAGGCTGCGACGCTCAATGTGCACAGCCGCTATCTGCACGAAGGCGTGCTCGACTACGCGGAAAGACTGGTCGCACTCCACGCGTCTTCGCTGGAACGCGTCGTGTTCACATGTTCGGGCACCGAGGCCAATGAGGTCGCGATCGCAATGGCGCGACTCGCGACCGGAGGCCGGGGAATCATCTGTAGTGATCGCGCCTACCACGGCAACTCGGCTCTGGTCGGCAAGCTCACCTGGGCGGGCGGCCGCAGTGACCCGGAAATCCGCTCGGTCCGTTTCCCTCAAACCTATCGACCGCTGAAAGAAGGTCTGTCGGATGCGGAATTGGGCGATCTCTATCTGGCCGAGGTCGAGACCGCAATTGAGAGCTTCGCCGAACAAGACGTTCCACTGGCCGGCATGCTGGTCTGCTCGCTACTCGCCAACGAGGGTTTGCCGAAGATTCCCGAAGGCTATATGGCCCGGGCCGCACAGCTGGTCCGCAACGCCGGTGGTCTGTTCATATCCGATGAGGTGCAGGCTGGATTCTGCCGAAGCGGGCGTTGGTGGGGTTACGAGGTCAGCGATTTCGTTCCGGACATCGCCAGTATGGGAAAACCCATGGGCAACGGACTCCCGCTTGCGGGCGTCGTGGCACGTGCAGATCTGGTCGACACGTTTCGCAAGCGTTCGGGTTACTTCAACACCTTCGCATCCAGTCCGTTACAGGCGGCGGTCGGTGCGGCCGTGCTCGACGTGATCGAGACCGAGAAGCTTCGGGAACAGGTCGCCGAAGTCGGCGCCTATCTGCGGGATGGCCTCAACGGAATCGAGTGTGAGGCCATGGGGGATGTCCGAGGACACGGCCTGTTCATCGGACTCGACTGGGTGAGTGACCGCAATACGAAGGCACCCGACCCCGAAGGCTCCAAGCGCGTGGTCAACCGCTTGAAGGAAAAGGGCTTCCTGACCAGCAATGCGGGCGCCCTGTTCAACGTCGTAAAACTCCGCCCTCCCCTGGTCTTTCAGCGCGAACACGCCGATCTGTTCTTGACGGCGTTCGAAGAAACCGTTCGGGAACTCTACTAGGAGTGGAGTACCCCGACGAACTGATCCACGTCGTGGCGGAACACGCACTCCAGGAGTGGGAGCTGCCCGCGGCCGAGATCGAGCTGGTCTCGCGAAGTGAAAACGTCGTGTTTCGTGTGGACGCGAAGGACGGCCAAGTCTACGCGCTACGCGTGCATCGCCCCGGCTATCACTCTCTGGCAGAACTCGAATCGGAACCGATGTGGACCACGGCCTTGAACGAAGCTGGCATCGGAGCACCCGTGGCAGAGAGAACCCGCAGCGGTAGCCACTACGCCGAGGTCGGAGTTCCCGGAACGCAGGAGGTCCGACACGTGGGTCTCGTCCCGTGGTTCGAAGGCGTCCCCCTCGGAGAGAAGATCGAACAGGCTGCGGACCAGGCGAGTCGCACCCCACACTTCGAAAAACTCGGCCTCCTGATGGCCGCGATGCACGATCAGGCGGTCCACTGGCAACCTCCCGCCGGTTTTCAGCGTCACTCACTCGACGCGGACGGGTTCATGGGCGAAGCCCCTTTCTGGGGCCGATTCTGGGATGTCCCCGAACTGACGGCGGAGCAACGGGGAACTCTAGTCGAGGCGCGCGACGAGATTTTCGAGCGGCTATCGCGATACGGCAAGGATCGGGGCACCTACAGCCTGATTCACGCCGACCTGCGCTCGACCAATGTGCTGGTCCTGGAAGATCAGGTCCACGTGATCGATTTCGACGATGCGGGCTTTGGCTGGCATCAGTACGACATGGCTGCGGTGCTTTCGGACTACGCGAATGGCCCGGACTTCGAGCCGATCCGCGATGCGTTGATCTCCGGTTATCGTTCGCGGCGTTCGATTTCGGACGAGGATCTGGCGCTCTTGCCGCTCTTCCTGCTGATCCGCACGCT
The DNA here is from genome assembly GCA_024226335.1 of bacterium. Lineage (NCBI taxonomy): Bacteria > bacterium. The sequence continues at coordinate 5,907 of JAAELY010000295.1, read as the reverse complement.
GGCTTCTCTGGGGTGGCTTCACGACCGGCCCGAGGTCGACCTCTACCAGTTCATGTCCGCGATGATCGAACTCTCCTGCAGTCGCGCCCGGGAGTTCCTCGAGAACTCCTAGGATCGCTTTCTTGTGGGCGCCCAACACCCCTGGCCGGGTACGGGCGTTACAATAGGTGGGTAGGAGGACAGCTTGGGCATTCTTGGAGGCAGCGCGAGCCAGAGGATCCTATTCGTCGCACTGCTTTCTATCTTCGCCCTCGCGATGGTGTTCTCTGGCTTCGACAAGATACAGCGCATCGGCCATCCGGATGCCGGTTGGGTTGCGGATTATTCGGGCACGTTTTCTCCATCCCGCCTCGACAGCAGTGAAATGGGACTGCGCGGGGGTGGGCGGGTACTGGCGATCAACGGGGTCCAGATCGACCCCAAGGACTTCCAGCGTCAATCCCGCGATCTCGCAGTGCTGGAGCCGGGTGCGAGCAACACGATCCGCTTCTCGCGCTGGGGTCAGGTACGCGAGCTCAGCATTCCCGTGGCCAATTGGACCTGGACGGACGCCGCGTTCACGCACGGCTTGATCGACTTGTTGGCGTTGCTCTTCATGGCCACGGCGTTGACCAGCTTCTTCCTGCGACCCTATGAAACGACGAGTTGGGGAGTCCTGGGGCTGGCCAGCATATCGGGAAGCCTGATCGCGGTTTCCCCCCTACCCAATGATGACTCTGGCTTTCAGGCAACCTTTGAGAGTTTCCTCAACGGGCTGCTCCCGGTCGTCATTCTCCATGCCAGTCTGGTCTTCCCTGTCATTCACCCGCTGATCCTGCGCCGCTCGTCTCTCGTCTCTCTATACGGCCTTGGCGCCGTCCACGTGGCAGCTCAGATCGTTGCCGGAATGCTGGGGTGGTGGGGACCGTTCCGCCATATCGGAACCTTCGGGGGCATCCTCATGCTCACCGGTGTGTTCGTGTTCGTCGTTCGTTCCGGAGCGCTCGGGTTTCGCACCCGCGATCCGCTTGTCGCGCAACGCGCCCGCATCCTTCTGGTCGCGGTCCTGCTCGGAGGGGGTCCTCCCACTGCAGCTTTCGCACTTCGAGAAGCCACGGACTGGTTCGCGATCGATATGCGGATCGCCTACTGGGCGACGGCTTTCTTCTTCCTGCCGCTCGGTTACGTTTCGGTACGACAGAACCTGGTAAATGCGAAAGCAGCGGCGCGTCAGGCCGTTGCGTACGCCGGTGTCGCCGCCGTTCTGACCGGGATCGGCCTGGTGCTCATCGCTGTGCAGGCTTACGCCTTGTCACTGCTGCTTTTCCCTCTCCTGTACTGGTGGCCCGGATTCCAACAGCGACTGGCCGCGAAGATCTACCCGAAACGAAGCGACTTCCCCCAGGTACTCCAGAAACTCGGGGCGGAGATGGCGCTGTCCACCAGCGTCGACGACTTGTTGGTCACAGCTTCCGGTGCCCCCACCCTCTTGTGCGATGCCCACTCGAGCGTTGCGTTCCTGCTTCCTGGCGCCGCGGGACTCGAAGAGCGAGTGCGTGCATCCGGTGAGATTTGCATCGAGACAGAACCACCGCTCTCGGGCGAGACCCTCATCAAGTTGATGGAAACCACCCGAAGGGAAATCCACCGCGATCAGATTGCCGTAGAGCCGCAGTTCGCAAACATCGAAGCTGACTGTTACGCCTGTTTCGACCGACTGGACGCCGACCTCTTGCTGCCGATGCTGCGAGAAGGTCGTGTGATCGGCGGCTTGGCAGTTGGCTCGAGCCAGACGGGCGATCCCTACGAGCGTCCGGAGATCCAGAGCCTCGGGACTCTGGCGCATCAGGTCGTACAGGCGTTGTCTCGAGTCGAAGCGATCCAGCAACTCAAAGCCCGCGAAGGCGAGTTCCAGGAACTGGAGCGCTTCTTTCCCCAGCAGATCATCGACCAGATCATGGCAAAGGGTGGAGCAGCCGAGTACCGCACGTCGCGCAAGCTGGTAACTGTCTTTTTCGCCGACCTGCGCGGCTTCACCTCGTTCTCGGAGCGAGTCGAACCCGAAGAGGTCATGGCCACTCTCGCCGAGTACCACAACTCCCTTGGAACGCGTATCGCGGAGTACAAAGGCACGCTCGAGCGCTTCACCGGAGACGGGTTCATGGTCTTCTTCAACGATCCCGTTGACCAGCCCGACCACGTGGAGCGTGCCGCGCGCATGGCACTTGCGATGCGCAAGAATGTGGAAGCCCTTTATGAAAACTGGCGACAGAAGGGTTACGACATCCACGTCGGTTTCGGCATTCACACGGGTTATGCGACGGTTGGCTTCGTCGGCTACGAAGGCCGCCTGGACTACGCCGTGATCGGAAACGTGACCAACCTGGCCGCCCGGCTCTCCGATGCGGCAAAGGGTGGAGAGATCCTGATCAGCGCCGGTGTGCGCTCGGAACTCGAAAACAATTTTGAAACCGAGTCGGCAGGCGCCCTCGAACTCAAGGGAATCAGCCGGCCCCAACCGGTCTATCGGCTGCTTGGCACCGAACAACTGGATAGGCAGGAACCATGAAATACGCACTTCCATTCGCTCTACTGCTTCTCGCACTCGGTTGCGGTCCAGTGGGCCCATTTCCGGGCGGAAGCCTGTCGGGTGAGGTAGCGACAAGCCCGCCGAAGGACTGGTCCTTCTCGGATGAGGAGATGACGGTTCAGCTCGAAACGCGTCCCTCTGAGCCCTACTCGGTCAACCTGTGGGGCGTCGCGGTGGACGACAGTTTCTTCCTGGCTTCCGGTCGCGGAAACAAGGCAGCCTGGGTCGAGCACATCGAGGCAGATCCAAACGTGCGGCTGCGTGTAGGCGACACGATCTACGAACTCCTGGCGGTCCGTGTCGGAAAGGAGACGAACCGCGAGGGCTTCCTCGAAGCGTTGACCCGCAAGTACGACTGGAAGCCTTCCGCTCAGGAGCGCGATGAAGCCGTACTGTTCCGGCTCGACCCCCGCTGAAGACCCCACCCGGTTGGCGGGCTTGCCCGAAAACATCGGATCGAGTTCAGGCCAACACCCGATAGTCCAGGCTTGGGATCATCGAGTTTCAAAGACTCTGGCTGAGACATCCGCGGCCGGGATCGACACACGGCACTCGTTGCTCCTCGACGCAGAATCTCTCGCCCAATGAACTCGAGTCGCCGTGTGCCGTCACCTGGAGCACGATCAACGGTTCTCCGACAGCCGGATTCACCCGGAACTGTGCGGCATCACGCGTGACACCGAAGCCCGGTGCGTCGATTCAGCAAGACGAACCTTCTGTTCCTGTATGACTGCGCGCGCACGTTTGCAGGTTCGAAAGTCGCCCGCGTGTTTCGCTGACACTGCGCGTTGCGCGGCGGGTCTTTCCGTTCGGCGCCAGGGCCAGGCGCGGCGAATTTCGTTCGAACTACCCTTATGCCGCCTGAGGCGACCGGTTTTCCAAGAGTGAGCATCCGGCAGGAAGTCCCCTATCCCCGCGCTTGGGCTCGCAGAAACCTGATCACCTTCTCAAGAATCACACGCCGACGACGATAGAAAAGAAACACCTGCCGGTGCTTTGCTTGAGGATGAATGCGTGGAAACCAAGACTCTTCTCATCGTAGACGACAGTAAGTCGGCCCGGGCGTGGGTCGAGGCCATCGCCTCTGACTTCCTGCCTGACTGGTCCCTCCTGACAGCAGAGGATGGTGCCAAGGGACTGGCCGCGGCGGAGGGGGCTGGACATATCGACGCCGCCGTCCTCGACTACAACATGCCCGTGATGGATGGATTTGAACTGGCTTCACGGCTGCAAGAACTGTTTCCGTCGATCCCGATCGCAATCCTGACGGCAAACATCCAGAAGTCAGTCCGAGCGAAGGCGCAAGAGGCTGGGATCCAGTTCATCAGCAAACCCATCAAGCCCGAAAAACTGCAGCCATTCTTCGACGATTTGAAGTGAGTTGAGCCGTGTATCACTTCACAGAGGATCAGATCGATACTCTGGCTGAGATAGCCAACATCGGAGCTGGACTCGCAGCGGATTCGCTCAGCGAGATGTGCGATGAGGAAGTCCTCCTCTCGATCCCTCAGGTCGAGTTCCTGACCCCAGAAAGCTTGGCGGAACGGCTCGGCAATGAAGTCTCGAAGCGCATCGGCTCGGTGAGTCAATCCTTTGGTGGACCTTTCAGCGGCGAAGCGCTGCTCCTGTTTCCCGAAGTGCAGAGCCTGGAACTGGCCCGTCTGCTCGTGGATGAGAAGATCGCCCTCGAAGACATCACCGAGATGGAGCAGGAAACACTCTGTGAGTTGGGGAACATCATCCTCAACGCGACAATCAGTTCGCTCGCAGACTGCCTCGACCTCGAAATCGAAACCGGTCTGCCATCGTTCGCATCGCGTGGCCACCAGGAACTGGTGCCATCCGACTCCCAGGACCTCGTCATGTTTCTGCGCATGCACTTCCGACTGGAACAGCGAAACGTCATGGGCTTCGTTGCGTTCGTCATGGGGATAAATTCAGTTCAGGCCCTCATGAGCAACGTCGATACCTATCTGGCCGGGATGAATCACCGCACTGGTTGATGGTGAACATCGTGCTCGATGCGACTTTATCAGCCGCGGCGCTAGACGCAACAGATCTGGGCATCATCATCTTGAATCCTTCACAGCAGATCACGCTGTGGAATCGATGGATAGAACACGCCTCGGGGATAGAGGCCGAGTTCGCGCTCGGTACGAAACTGTGCGATGTCTTTCCATGCTTGGAATCCAGCAGAGTCCAGCGAGGCATCAAGGCAGCGCTGGACCGCGGACTCTCGACAATGATATCGCGCAACCTCGGAAAATCTCCGTTTCCCCTGCCCACAGTCAGCGACAAACCAGACGATTTCGATCGCATCCAACACACCGTTGCGATCAAACCGCTACGCGACACTGAAGGCGGGCGCCACTGCCTCGTCGAGATCAATGACGTTACCGCTTCATGCCGACGCGAACGGGCTCTCCGAAAAGAGACCATCGAAAACAAGCACCTGGCCGCCCGAAACCATGAAGTCGCTCAGACTCTGGAAGCGATGAACGAGCGCCTCGCTCGATCCAACAACGAACTGAGCAACTTCGCCCACGCGGCCGCCCACGACCTCCGAGCTCCATTGCGACACATTCGTTCGTTCGGGCAGTTCCTGATGGAACGCTACTCGGAAGGACTCGACAGCGACGCAAAGGACTACCTCAGTCGGATTCTGCAGGCGACCATGCGAATGGATGTCTTGATCAAGACACTCTTGAACTACGCGAAAGCGGGCCGGAATCCGCTGAACTGCGAAGAAGCCCACTTGAGTGACGTGCTCGGCGAAGTGGTCAGAGACTGCCAGGAATTGATCGACGAGACTGGAGCCGTTGTAGAAATCGGCCCTCTGCCAACCCTGGAAGCCGACCAGACACTGATGTACCAGGTATTTCTGAATCTGCTGAGCAATGCGTTGAAGTATCAGCGCAAGGACACGATACCGGAAATTCACTTCTATAGCGTCGAGAGAAACGGGATCTGGAACATCTACTGCAAGGACAACGGTATCGGGTTCAAAGAAGAAGACGCCGAGCGCATGTTTGAGCCTTTTCAGCGATTGGTTTCGACGTCCGAGTTCGAAGGAACTGGAATTGGCCTGGCAACGGTGAAGAAGATCATGGAGCGGCACGGAGGCGGGATTTCGGCGGTAGGAGATCCGGGAGCCGGAGCCTGCTTCTGCCTAAGGTTGCCCGCTAGTTGTGGTCCGGAGAATGTACCTGGCACGGGGTGTGCGTAGTGACCGGGAATGCGCGAACTCCCGACCTGTCCAAAGCCGCCCTTCTGCCCCAACCCAGAGTGTGATTTCCACCGAACTTCGCAGGGTTGGAAGTTCATCAAGAAAGGCTTCT
>JAAELY010000294.1 GCA_024226335.1 bacterium | reverse complement strand
TGCGAAGCGCGATGCATCCGCCTGCGCTGCGTCGCGCGACCCTCTGCAGATCTACGGATCTGCGATCGGATCACGCTTCTTGCTCAGGCGGCGACTCCCGCTTCTCGCTCGATTCCTCCCTGTGCAGAGATTCCCTAGCCACGCTCGTTCACGCTCCGCATTCTAGCGACGACGCGGTCGGAAGAGAAGCACGTCCTCGAATGCCCGCAATGCCAGGGCCGCATGAAGCGGATCGCCACGATCACGGACCCGAGGGTCGTCTCCGCGATCCTGCGCCAGCTGAGTCTCTCAGTGCGCGCCCCGCCGATCTCCCCGGCTCGCCCGGCTCGCCCGGCACCCATTCGAGAGCACCCAGATTCCCCGTCTGCCGAATCTGTACCGGCTGATAGTGGGCGGTTCTGTTAGGCAAGTAGGGGCGCTATACTTGCTATCCGCTGGCCAGGAGATCAATGTAGCGGTTCCGGGCGCATCGCCTATGCGTTACGCCACCCCTGGCGCGACGGCACGACCCACATCGTGTTCGAACCCGCTGAACTCCTGGAGAAGCGGGTCGCTCTCGTTCCCCGCCCGCGCGCACACCTCGTGCGCCACCACGGAGTCCTGGCACCCGGCGCGCGCCTGCGTCCCGGCATCGTCAAGTCAGCACAGGAGGCCGAAGCTGCGCAAGAGTCCGCTCGCATCGCCTCCGCCACGACCGCAGCACAGCCCCGAGCCCCAACGCCCCAGCCAAGCGGCTCATAGCTGCGAAAACTAATTTTGAGCTGGACCAGCTGATGTAGGCAGGTCAAACTAGGCCGTCGAAGTTGAAGCCGCTTTCAGTCGTGAAAAACGAAACGCGCAAAATGGAAAACGCGCGATGAGGGGCGGGGAAATGTCATCAAGAACCTTTAGAACGTGCATGCAATTGATGGCCGGGCCGGGAGTCTTCTTTGGCGCCCGGGACGCGGTCAGCAGCGTTGGCTGCGACTCAATTGTAGGAATCGATTTTGACCCGTGGAGCTCGTTCAACGAAAAAGACTGGACTGCAACCAGCGTTGTAGGTGCTGGCATTCGCATCGTTGAACGTGGTGCTCGACGCTGGGCAGCATGTTTCTCTCTATTTTCGCGTCGGGTCTCGTCGAGAACGGCGAGCGATGATGCGGACCGCATCTTCGAGGAGCACCTCTCATGTCCGATCTGATCGAGCACCTGCGCGCCGAACACACCGGTCTGAGTTCGGGGGAAGTCCTTCGCCAGCCAGTGACCGCGCTCCTGGGCGTGAGCGACGAGGCGGCCACCGCGCTTGCGGGGGTCGGGATCGAGAGTGTCTTCGACCTGGGTGCATCGGTCGTGTTTGCCCAGGCCGCACACTTCGCTTCTCGAGGGGCTGCGGCCAACGACGGCGTTCCCGGCGACCTGTTGGACCCCGGCGCGCTGATCGACGGCATCGCGGACGCGTCGAGCACACCGCTGCGACAGCTTCGTTCGCTGTCGGCGGCGCAGGCAGACGCCCTGGCGACTGCGCTCGACGTCGAGAACATCCGTGACTTCGCGTTCTGGCCACCGCGCGTCTTTGCGCACGACCTGGTCGGGATGGGGCTGGGCTCGGAGTTGGGCCAGGATGGAGACCCGGATGCGGAGCGACTGCGCCCGCGCCTGGGCGAGTTCCCGATAGAACGCGTCTACTACGACACGTTGGTGATGCTCGAAGCCCCGAGCGATCCGGCTCAGGCTCCGCTGACCAGTCCGATCTCGCTTCACGATCTGGCGGCGGCGCAGCCGGGCTTCAGCAACGTCGCGGTGGGCGCCCTTGCGACCTACTCGCAATCCTGGTTCGCGCAGGGGATCACGCTGGGCCAGATGATTCACTCGCTCGCGCTCGCACCCGGGGAGGCCACCCGGATCGCGGTTGTCGATTGGTCACGCAGGACGAGTGCGTCTGCCGTCGAAGACATCGGAGAATCCGAGCGGCTCTCGAGCGCAATGAACCACTCCCGAGCCATCAGCGAGGTGCAGAACGCGGTTGCTACCGAGATGCAGTCGGGAGGCTCGATGAGTTCGGGTTGGGCGGAGTCCTCGAGCAAGGCGAAGGGAGGCGGGTTCAGCATCGGTGGTGGGATCGCGGGCGCGATCGGCGGGGCAGTTGGTGCGGCCGGCATCGGGATCGGGGGCTCCGCGAACAAGCAATCGTCGAAGACGGAATTCGAAACCGAAAGTACCTCGTGGTCGGTCGGCAGTCGTTCCGTCATCGGCTCCATGTCACAGCGCGTGAACGATCGCGCAGAGCAGCACGCGAGTTCCGTACGCAATCGCCGCGCGAGTGCTATTCGCGAGGTCTCGCAATCCGAACATGAGGAAGTCAGCACGCGCGTCGTCGCCAACTACAACCACATGCACGCGCTCACAGTGCAGTACTACGAGGTCGTTCAGGTCTACCGGACCGAGACGCAGCTGCACAACTTCGATCGTGTTCTGTTCGTGCCGTTCGAACTGATGCAGTTCGACGGCGAGGCGGCCCTGGGCTTGATCTCGCGTTTTCGGGGGCAGTTGCTCGAGGCGGCCCTGACCGAGCGCGTGGCAGAGCTTCTACTCGATGACCAGGGCAGGGTCAGTGTGCGTGGCGGGAAGGTTGTGGAATCCGCGGTGTTCTCCGCCTTCGCGGGCACCCTGAATGCGACGACGACCGCCGTACTCGGGACCGCGGCGACGGGAACCGGCGTCGCGAGCCCACCGCCTGCGCCGGATGAGGATGAGACCAGCGAGCCCGAGCGCCGTGTCGTGCGCAGGAAGTTCGTCGTTGCGGGCGCGGTGGCCGATGTACTGCCGGGCAACGCAGAGCTCGTCGCGATCAAGTTCAGCGATTTCCAAGTTGCGACCGTCCGCCTCGATCACGCGAGCTCGGCAGCTGCGGATGTGCACGATGTGGATGAGGCCACGCAGCAGGTGGCAATCCCCCGCGTGCCCCTGCGCCAGCTCGAGAACATCGCACTTGCACTCGAGACGAAAGAGGATGCGGTTGGCTCGGTCACGCTCCTCTACGAGTCGGGTGGGCAACCCGGTCAAGCGCAGGTGGAGGTTTCGCTAAAGGAGACCACGGCACCCCAGAAGGCCATCTACCTGGCTGCGGACCCCTCGAACCGCAGAGAAGAGCTGCTCGAACACCTCCAGCTCAACCGCGTGTACTACACGCAGGCGATTCTGTCGTCTCTGGACTCTGCGTCGTTGGCGATGTTGTTGTCCGGGGTCTCGTGGGAAGGGAAACCGCTGGCCGAGCAGGTCGAGCCGATTCCGACGGCAGTCGCGGGCAACTACCTGGTTCTGCGGGCGCCCGTCGAGGAAGGCGAGGCCGCCGGTGTTGAGAGTGGTGCGAGCTGGAGCGATCTCCTGCGTGACCGGGGAGTCGACTTCGAGGCGCGAGACCAGAGGCTGATTCCGATCCCCACGGCTGGGGTGTTCGCGGAGGCCGTGCTCGGGCGCTCGAACTCGGCAGAGAAGCTCGACCTGACCCGCTTCTGGAACTGGCAGGATTCGCCGATCCCGCTCCAGCCGACCGAGATCAGCCCGGTAGCGATGGGGTCGCGTGCGACCGGAGAGAACCTCACACCGGGCCAGCTCAGCAGCCCGGTCCTGAACCTGATGGCTCCGAACGGCTTGCCCGACCCGGCAGGTCTCGCGGCAGTCCTCGGTGCAGTGGCGAACGGAAACATGTTCCGCGATATGAGCGGTCTCGCAGGTACGCAGGACCTCGCCGCGGGCGCGAGTGCCGGTACGCTCAATGCGACGACGGAGGCTGGGAAGCTCGCGACCGAGAACTACCGCATCGCGACGGACCAGGCGACCGAGATGGCGAAGACGGCGGCGGACATGTTCAAGGTGTTGCAGGGCTCGAAGTCGGAGAAGGCGAAGTCGCAGTCCTCGTCGGAGAAGGGCGCGATGGTCAACCTCGGCCGCGAGGAAGACGCGCGACGCGACGCTGGTACGTCGGGTGGCAGCGCGCCGTCCGGTGGCAACATCGCCGGTCCGGGCGGCTCCCCGAGTGGGTCGGGCGGATCGCCTTCGGGTGGCTCTGGCGGAGGCGGTTCGGACTCCTTCTCGCGCGGTACCGCCTACGCAGACGAGGTGGCGCTCGCTGCGGCGCCCCGAGATGGCGGCGCGATCCGCGACGCCTTGCCGGGTGCCAACGAGATTCGCGTTTCGGAATTCTCCGCCCCGGAGGTCCGCAGCTACCAGTACTACGCCAAGCAACTCGCGACCGAGGAGGAGTTCGTCGAGGTCTTCGCTACTTCGCCTTCGAGGGAAGTGGGAGATATGGTTGGCGCGCACGACGTCTTCCGACAGTCCGTCAAGTTGAAGCTCGAGCAGACCTACCCGACGGGTAAAGAGGGCGGCAGGACGGTGATCTGGTTCGACGACCGGACCGTCGTCTTCACGATCAACGGCGAGATGTGGAAGCAGCCACTGACGAGCTTCAGCCACGACGCCAGTATGGGCGTCTTTGCCGAAGCGGGTCAACGTGCAGCCGGTGCTGTCGAGTTCACGAAGCTGATTTTTGCGCTGATAGGCGCGGGCTTCGCGACTGTTTCGTGGCCTGCATTCTGGCTCGTCACCGCCACAAACATGGGTGCGGCGACGACGGAGGTGGGTGGCCCGAAGGTCATCTGGTCGCTCGTCCGGTTCGCCAGCACCTACCTCGCCGCTGCGAAGGTGCTTGCCGTGCACGCGCCGACGATTTGGCTGCTGCTCAAGCGGCGCGTGTTCGAGGCGATCAAGAGCAACCTCGGCAACGCCATCGACCCGGCGGCCATCGGCAAGATCATCATCCACGTCATCGCCGCCTTTACCTGGAAGAAGGGTGAGGTAGTGAAGGTCTGGCTGGTGGCGTTGCTGACCCTGGTGCGCACGATCTTGGCGGTGACGCTCTCGCTCCCCAAGGCGATTGCGCTCACCGAGCAGGACGCGATCATCAAGGCCGATCAGTTCGTAAAGCAGTTCCGCGACAACGCGCCGACGATCGAGGTCAGCATGGGCGATATTCGAAAGGTCGCGGAACAACTCCGCAGCCAGAAGGCGATCGATGCGCTTAACGAAATTCGCAAGGTCTCAGACGACCTGATAAAGAGCGGCTTCGAAGCCGAGATTCCGAACCTCGCAACGAGGGATTAGGAGCGGGCAGAAAGAGGGCTCTCTTCATGTTCGCGATCGCTTTGTATATGAATCCACGCGGATGCCGAGTCTACCCCGTCATCAATTCGCAGGAAGTAGTCGCCTGATGAAGTATCGACGTCGCGATCTGTTGCGAACAGCCGTTGGCCTTGCACCCGGTCTACTCTTCACACCGATACGACAAAGCCGCGCCTCCGCACTCGGTCGCTACGTGGTGGTAGTCCACTTGAGAGGTGGTGCCGACGGCCTCGGGCTCGTCTTTCCAACTCGAGACCCAGATTACTTCGAGGCGCGGCCGACCCTCGCCAACTATAGCGGCCTCTTGTTAACCGATCGATTCGCGATGCACGCCGGGCTGAGCGAGCTCCACTCGTTCTTTTCGCGAGGTGATTTGGCTGTATTTCACGGTGTGGGCGTCGAGAACGCGACGCGGGCTCATCAGCGGTCGCAGGCACGGCTCGCAGACTCGCTGTGGGCGACCGAGAACGCGCCACCCAAATGGCTCGATCCGACTGGCGAAACCACGCTCGATGCACAACTTGAACGCGCGGCCGAACGAATCGCGTCGGATGCCGGCTCGGGTGTGTTAGTCGTCACCCAAAGCGGCTGGGACACGCATCGCGATCAAGCCGGTCAGCTCGAACGACTTACTCGTGATCTCTCGGGCGGTCTCGCTGATTTCAAGCACCGCCTGGGCGCAAACTGGCCTCGAGTGCGTTGTCTGATAGTCAGCGAGTTTGGGCGAACCGCGCGCGAGAACCGATACGGTGGGACCGATCATGGCAGTGGAGCGGTAGCGCTACTGCTGGGCCGCGGCATCAACGAACGCCGCGTTGTCGATGCGCAAGGTCGCTGGCCGGGGTTGTCTCGTTCGGCTCTATGCGATGGTCGGGATCTGCCGGTGTTGACCGATCTTCGGGCGTTGTTTCGGGAAGCTGCGCATTCCTCTCGAGAGGACTTCTGGGGATGAGTAGTAAGAAGCCCTGGCTGGACAATGCCCCCAATGTCAACGCGCTGATCCAATCGATCGCGATCGTCATCGGCGGCAGCTGGGTTCTCTATATATTCGTCTACCAGGAGTACTGGGTACCGCGCTCGCTCCCCTCACACCTAGCCGGACAACTCGAGATTGAGATTTCCGGCACGAGTTCGTCACACATCGCACTCCGCAGTGTGCTTCACGTGCAGAACCCGAGCTCGCAGCGCGTTCATGTAATGCCTAGTGTGTTCGTCGCTTGGGGGTCCGAGCTCGATGGCTATGCCAGAAGTTCGAAACAGTTCCTACAACGAGCCAATGAGAATCTTCGCACGCTCGATGATGACTATGCGACATTTCATGAGGCGGAACCGTTTGACTTGGCTGTCCACGTGGCGCCCGTGCTCACCGATTGGTATCTGGATGCAGGCGAGAGCGCCTCAGAGGGATTTTTCTTCCACGTTCCGCGTGACAAATATGACTCCGTGGTCGTCAAGGCTATCGTTCTTTCAGCCAAAGACTCGCGCGGAATCGACATTCAGTGGAAGATGGGAGAGGATCACGAAGCACGCTTCGAGATCTTTCAAACACGCCCGCACTTCGAAAAGTTGCGACGACTAGATACGACGACTGACAAAGACGTCGATTTCCTCAACGAGATCGAGTTCGCGCTCATCGAGATTACCGACGCGGTCTCGCTCTGGGACCAGGAGGATAGTAGCCTTGGCAGCACGCAGGAAAGCTCGCAGAACCGAGAAGAAGACCCACGATGAGCTCGAAGACCCGGTCTATCGCACCTTCGATCTGGAGTCTGCCGAAGACGACGCGCTCGAGACTGCTGCGGAGGCCGAGGGACTAAGTGTCGAGGTGTTGCTCAGAAACCTGGTGGCCGCGTACCTAAGTGATCGAAACCAGGCCAAGCTGACCAATGACGTTGACCCAGGTGACCTGCCTGGGGATATTCGGACCGATTGAAACCTGAGAGAATGGCTTCTGGGTTGGAGGAAGCCATGAAGAAGAGTCGGTTCAGCGAATAGCAGATGGTCAAGATCCTGCGCGAGGCGGACAAGAGCCCGTGGTGCGGGTGGCCAAGAAGCACGGCGTCAGCGAGCAGACGATCTGCGCCTGGCGAAAGCGGTTCGGGAAGCTGGAAGCCGTAGACGTGAAGCGACTTCGGCAGCTCGAGCGCGAGAACGCGAAGCTCAAGAAGCCGATGGCGGAGCGCGACCTCGAGATCGATGTGATGAAGGAGGTTGCGGCAATAAGGTGGTGAGTGCGTGCGCTCGACGGAAGCAGGTCGCCTACGTCCGAAGGCGCGGGATCTCGCTTCGCCGGGCGTGCGCGCTGCTCAAGGTGGCAAGATCCACGATGGAGTACGAGTCGTTGCTGACGAAGCGGGACGCGCACGTGATCGCAGCGATGCGCGAACTCGCGGACCAGTATCCGCGCTACGGCTACCGACGGATCCAGGTGTTCCTCGCGCGTCAAGGGCTCGCGATGAGTGACGACCGAGCGTACCTCATCTGGAAGCAAGCACCTCAAGGCTGCTTCAGCAGGTGATCCTTCGACACCCAGCCCGAGAAGGTGACCTCCACCTTCGCCCAGTTGCCCTGCACCTTCTTCACCTTGACGGGATAGGCGTTGGGAAGAACGTTCGGGACCTCGTCGGCGTTGGGATCGCCCTTGCGTCGGATCTTCAGGGCGCTCACCCGTACGGTGGCGTCGTCGCCAGCCATCACATGGTCGGCCAGGTCGTCGCTGATGGGCCTGGCGTCGCCGAAGGGCACCTGCTTGCCCTTGATCTGCAGGTCCATCTGCTTGCCGGCGTGCTTCAGCAGGGCCTTGACGGTGGCGACCGAGCTGGTGACGTCCTTGTATCCGTCGTTGTTCAAATCGACGAACTCCTTCCCCACCAGAATGCAGCCCAGGATCTGGGTGTAGTAGTTGCCCGGGTGGATCAGGACCCAATCGCGGCCATTCACCTGGCCCGTTCCCGGGCTTTTCACGTGGTAGCTCCACTTGTACTTGTCCGACACGCGCTTTTTGCACTCGTAGTTGCCCGTCGGGATGCAGGAGATGCCGCGCAGATTGTCCAGCCACGGCAGCTCGAGCGTCTTGCAACTGAAGATCTTCTTGTTCTGCGAGTTGAACAGGTTGAGGGTGCCGGTGATTTGTTTGTTGGTGTAGTCCTGGCGTTGGATGACGGCCTTCATGGTTCCTCCTTCGGCATGGATCGAGATGCAATTCTCTCACAGAGGATAGATCCCAACCCAACCAATGAGTTGTGGTCCGAAGAATGTACCTGGCACGGGGTGTGCGTAGTGACCGGGAATGCCCGAACTCCCGACCTGTCGCAAGCCGCCTTTCTGCCCCAACCCAGAGTGTGATTTCCACCGAACTTCGCAGGGTTGGAAGTTCATCAAGAAAGGCTTCTTCACTCGAGATGTGAACCCCAGGAGGATTCAGCGGTACATCTGTAAACGCTGCAACCGCGCCTTCAGCTCACAAACCTTCAGTCTCACTTACTGGCTCAAACGACCCGACCTGATCTCGCAGCTTTTCTACCGCGTG
>JAAELY010000293.1 GCA_024226335.1 bacterium | reverse complement strand
CACCGCTGCGCGTGGTCGTCCTCTCTGCCCCATCGTCTGCCCTCCATTCTACTCTGGGAAGACCGACTCCTGAACACTTCAATTAATTCGAGATGGGACTTCTGAAACAGGACACTAGCCCTGATCCGTCATACCGCGTCGCGAGAAAACGCGTAAGAGTGCGTGATCCGTGGTCGCACGCAGGCCGTGCTCACCGGAGCTTGGGTTTCACCCAAGTGAGGATGAGCGCGGTCGAGTACGGCCGCGAAGCGCGTGCTCTGGCGCGAACCGAAGGCGGTTTTCGCCGAGGCGGTATGACGGATCAGGGCTAGAGGCCTCTGGTTTCTCCCTTGTCCAGCTCGTGCTAGTTGGGCCAGGTGCATTGCGCCTCTTCTTCCGCGTCTGAAGCAAACCTTCAGACGAGAGTGAACTAAGAACGAGGAGGCAGAATTTCCAGTAGCTCCACCTCGAAGGTCAGCACGGCTCCAGGCCGGATCTTTCCGGGCTTGCCCTTTGTTCCGTACGCGATTTCCGGAGGACAGACGAGTCGGCTCTTGCCTCCGACCTTCATCTTCTGCAAGCCCTCGGTCCAGCACGCGATCACTCCATCGAGCCCGAACGTGCCAGGCCGTCCGCGTTGAACCGAGCTGTCGAAGACCGTGCCGTCGACCAGAGTGCCGTGGTAGTGCACTTTGACCCGATCGGTGCGGCTGGGCAGGCTTCCTGACCCCTCGACCAGTTCCTTGTACAGAAGTTTCGACGGCAGCTTCTCGACGCCTTTCTCGGCGGCGATCTTCGCCAGGAACTCCGCGCTCAACGTCTTTTCTCGCAAGGCGGTTCGCTCCATGCGCGCGCGGCGGAAGCCCTCGACCCGATGTCCCCACATTCGCAGGGAAACCTGCGGGTTCTCGTGCAATCCGTCGGCAAGTCCGTTCTTTACGAGTTCGATCTCGTTCTCGTCCAGTTCGAACTCGCCGAGCCGTTCGGCGATCGACAGACCGATCGCGTAGACGATCCGTTCTTCGCTGCTCTTGAACTCTCGTTTGGCGTCATCGGCTGCTGCGGGGAATGCAAAGCCGAGCGCCAGCATCGTCATCAGTAGGCAACGCGACATGGTGTTCTCCTCGGAATCAGGACGCGCTACGCACGAGCCTGTCCCTACGAATCGTCAGCGGGCCCTCTGCTGTTGAGGTCCGCGAACCAGGGACGGAAAGAAGCTCGGATGTGATTCTGGTGCGGAGAAAACATCATAAAGACCAGACACTTGTGATGAGATTGCATCTCGGCGCCCGCGCGACGGTTCGTTGCAGGTCGTCGGTATGGCCTCAAATCAGACCTCGATTCTCGCTTCGGGCGTCCTCGCCGCAATCGCTCCGGTAGGCGGCAACGGCTCAAAGTCACGTCACGCTCGCGTCCGTCCTATATTCGGGTTCGGGGAAGAGCCCGAAACGAGGTCCTGAGTTGAGCTTGGCCGATTCTGAAACACCATTTGACGCCGTCTGGGCGCGCATTGCCGCGAATGCCGGTGAGTTCTTTCAGACCGATGCCGGGCGCTGGTTTACCTACCGGCTCGACGGCAACGAACTCCGGCCTAGCCAGACGGACCTGTCCATCCCGCGCTCCGACTTCGAGCTCGCCTTCCCCATGCTGCCGGTGCCGCCGCCCAAGCTGAATCGTTTCGTGAAGGGTCCGCGCTATGTCTGGGCGATTCTCCACGACAAGCGAGTCTCAAAGGGGCAGTGGTGAGCTCTGGCGCGCTCCAGGGTTGACTCCCTCCAGGGCTCCGCGTAGGCTTCTGAGCGTGACCGTGCGAACAGAGACAAGACTCATCGAGCGCTGCGAGTTCAAGAGCCCGCTGACCCATGCGGGATTCTGGCTCGCTCTTACAGGCCCGGTGTCCTAGCGGGCTCCGGGTACCTCCCTGTTTCATCGCTCTGAGACTTTTCTCCAGTAGAGGATTCGTACGCCATGGCTTCTTCCAAGTTCGTTCCCATGCCCGTTCACAAGTACCGCGCCTTTCCGCCGGTTGATCTGCCCGATCGCACCTGGCCGGATCGCGCCATCGACCGTGCCCCGATCTGGTGCAGTGTCGACCTTCGCGATGGCAACCAGGCTCTGATCGAGCCGATGGGCGCCGAGCGCAAACGGCGCATGTTCGAAACGCTCGTGGACATGGGCTTCAAGGAGATCGAAGTCGGTTTTCCCAGTGCTTCCGAAACCGACTTCGCCTTCGTGCGACAGCTGATCGAAGAGGATCTGATCCCCGATGACGTGAGTATTCAAGTGCTCACACAGGCGCGCGAGGAGCTGATCAGTCGCACGTTTGAAGCGATTCGCGGCGCGCGCAAGGCGATCGTCCACCTGTACAACTCGACGTCCGAGTTGCAGCGACGCGTGGTCTTCGGGCTCGACCGGGAGGGCGTTACCGAGATCGCTACGAAAGGCACGCAGCAGATTCTGGAATTGACCCGGGCCATGCCCGAGACCGAAATCGTATTCCAGTACTCACCCGAGAGCTTCACGGGTACGGAACTAGACTACGCGGTCGAGGTCTGTGAGGCGGTCATGGATATCTGGCGGCCTACGCCGGACAAGCCGATGATCCTGAATCTGCCTGCGACGGTCGAGATGTCGACGGTCAACGGATACGCCGATCAGATCGAATGGTTCTGTCGGCACGTGACCCGTCGCGATAGCTTCATCCTCAGCCTGCATCCGCATAACGACCGCGGTACGGCCGTAGCTGCAGCGGAGTTGGCGTTGATGGCCGGTGCGCAGCGCATCGAGGGGACGCTCTTTGGAAACGGAGAGCGAACGGGCAATGTCGATGTCGTGACCCTGGCGTTGAACCTGTTCAGTCAGGGCGTGGATCCCGAGTTGCAGATCCACGATATCAACGAACTGGTGCGCGTATCCGAGTACTGCAGTCGCCTGCCCGTGCACCCCAGACACCCCTACGCCGGCGATCTGGTTTTTACGGCTTTCTCCGGCTCTCACCAGGACGCGATCAAGAAGGGGCTCGCCGCACTCCAAAGCCGCGACGACGCGCCCTGGGACGTGCCCTACCTGCCGGTCGATCCGGCCGATCTGGGTCGTACCTACGAAGCCGTGATTCGCATCAATAGCCAGTCAGGCAAGTCGGGCATCGCCTTCGTACTCGAGCGGGACTACGGTCTGCAGCTGCCACGACGCCTGCAGATCGAGTTCAGTCAGTTGGTCCAGCAGATCACCGATGCCACCGAACGCGAGTTGCCTGCAGAAGAGATCTGGAAGGCGTTCGAGTCAGAATACCTGTCCGGTGACGGTGTCTTCGGTTTCGTCGAGCAGCGAAGCGTTCAGGGTGGGCATAGCGCCGATCGTGTGGAGATGGCTGCGACCATTACCTGCAACGGGGTCGAGCACGCATTTCAGGCTTCCGGAAAGGGTCCTATCGATGCGCTGGTGAGTGCGTTGCACAACGTCTTCGGCATCGAGCTGCGCGTCAGCGACTTTCGTGAGCACGCACTCGGCCAGGGGGCGGCGGCGCAGGCGGTCGCCTACGTGGAGATCGTGACGTCCGAGGGCAAGGCGATTTTCGGAGTGGGTCGCCATCCGAGCATCGTGACGGCCTCGCTCGACGCAGTGATCAGCGCCTTGAATCGCGCCGTGCGCATGGGACTCGTCGTCGTGGTATAGAACGGATCCGGCGCGGGGCAACCATGGCCCCGCACCGGTCTCCGCTAGCAGGCTGCGGAAGAACCCTGGACCGAGACACGCGGATGAAAGACGCCGCGTGACGACGGGAATGGTTTTTCCGCTGCCTGCTAGAGGTCCGGCGGGGCTTCTAGGCCGCCTCGAACAGACTGGCGAAGCCCTGACCGCCACCGACGCACATGGTGACGATTCCGTAGCGCTTGCCCTGGCGCTTCAGCTCGCGTAGCAGGGTGCCGGTCATTCGCGAGCCGGTCATGCCGAACGGATGGCCGATCGAGATCGAGCCGCCGTTTGGATTGAGCTTCTCGTTCGGAATATCGAGCACGCGCTGGCACTGCAGCAACTGCGAAGCGAAGGCCTCGTTCAGTTCGACGATATCGATATCGTCCATCGTCAGGCCGTGCTGCTTGAGCAGCTTGGGTACCGCGTAGATCGGGCCGATGCCCATTTCATCGGGCTTGCAGCCGGCGACTGCGGAGCCGCGGTAGAAGCCCAGCGGCGTCAGGCTGAGCTGCTTCGCGCGCTCGGCGGACATGACCAGAGTGGCCGATGCACCGTCGGAGAGCTGCGAGGCATTTCCAGCAGTAACGGTGCCGCCGTCTTCCGCGGGCTTGAAGACCGGCTTCAAGCTGGAGAGGCCATCGAGCGTGGTGTTCGGGCGATTGCACTCATCGGCATTGACGGTGAACTCTTCTTCGTAGGGATCCTCGCCCTTCTTCTGCACGCGACGCGTAACGGTCATGGGCACGATCTCTTCAGCGATGGAGCCGTTTTCGACCGCGGCTGCGTAGCGCTGCTGGCTCTGCAGTGAGTAGGCGTCCTGGTCTTCACGCGACACCTTGTAGCGATCTGCAACGACTTCGGCCGTGATGCCCATCGGGAAGTACAGGCCGGGGAAGCGGTTTTTTGCCTGCTCGTTGACCATGCGATTGGTGTTCTGCGTCCCGTCCTGCATCATCGTAATGGTCTCGACACCGGCTCCGATCACAGCGTCCACGCCTTCGTGGATCACCTGGTGCGCAGCCATCATCACGGCCTGGGAGCCGGAAGAGCAGAAACGGTTGATCGTGGTACCCGCAACTTCTACGGGCAGACCGGCGGCCATCGCTGCAATGCGTGACATATTCATGCCCTGGCAGCCTTCCGGCATGCCGCAACCAGTGATCACGTCGTAGACTTCAGAAGGATCCAGATTGGATTGGCGATCTACGACCGCCTTGAGTGTATGAGCGAGATAGTCGACGGGTTCGGTCATGTTGAACGAACCGCGATGAGCTTTTGCAAGGCCGGTGCGGACACTGTCGACGATGACGGCTTCACGAGCCATGGGCAGACCTCCGGTTACGGGTTGGGGGAAAATCGCGCGCAATCATACCCATGGGGCGGCGCAGAAGCAAAAAGGATCCGGACGGACGAAGCCCGGTCGCTCGCGACCTGCGGCCCCGACAGTTCCTATCCGTCGAGAGAGTCGAGCTGCTGATCGCGTTCGCTCACGTCGGCCGGGGGCAGCGGCCAGTCGATTCCGAACGCTGGAGACGCGTAGTGATAGCCTCGCGTGGCTTCAGGAGCGTAGGGTACGGAGATGTCGTACAGGACCTCGGTGCGGTCTTCCAAGGTCTGGAACCCGTGCGCAAATCCCTTCGGAACGTACAGCGCGCGGTGGTTCTCGGCCGAGAGCTCGGCGCCGTACCAGCGGCCGCGGTCCGCTGAGTCGGAGCGCAAATCCACGATCACGTCGAAGATCCGGCCTCGCGTGCAGCGCACCACGCGGACTTCTGCGTGGGGGGCCTCCTGGAAGTGCATCCCGCGCAGGGTGCCTCGTCGCTGATTGAAGGAGACGCTCGACTGGGCCACGTTCGGCTCGAGTCCCAGCCTGCGGAATTCGTCCCGGCAGTAGGTTCGGGCGAAGAAACCGCGCTCGTCCCGGTGCTCTTCGATTTCGATCACGTAGGCACCGATCAGTGGCGTTTTCTCGAAGCGCATCGCGCTCCCCTCTCCTGGTATCCTCCGAAGCCTTGACGGGCGTGCGGAGGAGGGGATGATACCTCCTCGGAACTTCTGGAACAGGACACCGCTGGCATGAAGGTCATCCTCCTCGCCGGGGGTCTCGGAACACGCCTCTCTGAGGAAACCGAGACCCGACCCAAGCCCATGGTCGAAATCGGCGGACAGCCGATTCTCTGGCACATCATGAAGCACTACGCGGGATTCGGGCACAACGAGTTCTGCGTGGCGCTGGGCTATCGCGGCAAGATGATCAAGGAGTACTTCCTGAACTACTCCCTGCTCGCCACGCCCGAGGTGACGGTCGAGCTGCGAACCGGTGACGTTTCTGCAAGTGGGCACCACCCCGAAGACTGGAAGGTGCACCTGGCGGACACGGGCCAGAATACGATGACCGGCGGGCGCCTGAAGCGCCTCTCCCATCACGTGTCGGATGGAACCTTCATGCTGACCTACGGGGATGGTGTGTCCAATGTCGATCTCGACAAGCTCGTGGCCTTCCACAAGTCGCATGGCAAGCTCGCGACGGTCACCGCGGTGCGCCCGCCCGCGCGCTTCGGGGATCTGCTCATGAAGGAAGACACGGTCCTGGAATTCGTGGAGAAACCGATGGCGGCCGAGGGTTGGATCAACGGAGGTTTCTTCGTATTCGAACCCGGCGTGCTCGATTTCCTGGAAGGCGATTCGACCGTACTCGAACGCGAGCCGCTCGCGCGCCTGGCCCAGGGCGGGCAGTTGCGCGCGTATCGGCACCCGGGATTCTGGCAGTGCATGGACACCGCGCGCGATCTGCGCGTGCTCGAGCAACTCTGGACCAGCGGCGATGCACCCTGGGCCGAGCGCTTCGATGAAACACAGGGCTCGTGATATGAGTGTCACCCACTGGAACGGACGACGGGTCCTGGTCACCGGTGCTACGGGCATCGTCGGCTCCTGGCTATGCCGCGAACTACTCGAGCAGGGTGCGCAGGTCGTCGTACTGATTCGCGATGCCGATCCGCAGTCGGAGCTGTATCGCAGCGGAGATATCCAGCGCACCACGGTGATCGCGGGTGAGTTGGAAAACTACGCAACCGTCGAGCGGGCGCTCAATGAGCACGAAGTAGATTCGGTATTTCACCTGGGGGCGCAGACGATCGTCGGAACGGCGCTACGCTCACCTCTGCAGACATTCAAGAGCAATATCGAAGGTAGCTGGAACGTGCTGGAAGCGTGTCGGCGTCTGGAAGGTCTGGTTCGCAGCGTCATCGTCGCATCGAGTGACAAGGCCTACGGTGAACAACCCGAGCTTCCCTACCACGAAGACATGCCTCTGCTCGCCAACCACCCCTACGACGTATCGAAGAGTTGCACCGATATGCTGGCACGCAGCTATTCCGTTACGTACGGGCTGCCGGTGGCGATTGCGCGCTGCGGAAATATCTACGGCGGCGGTGATCTCAACTGGAGCCGCATCGTACCCGGTACGATCCGCTCGCTGAACAACGGAGAGCGTCCGATCGTGCGCAGCGATGGCAGCTTTGTGCGCGACTATCTCTACGTGCGTGACGCCGTTTCCGCCTATCTGGCGATGGCCGAAGCGATCGATCGCGACGACGTGCGCGGTGAAGCGTTCAATTTCAGTACCGAATCCTGGGTCACGGTTCTCGAGATCGTGAATTCGCTGTGCAAGCTGATGGGCAGCGACCTGCAGGCTGACGTGCGAAACGAGGTGCGTGCCGAGATTCCGAGTCAGTCGCTTTCCGCTGCAAAGGCCCAGCGGGTGCTGGGTTGGAGCGCCAAATGGAATCTGGAGAAGGGTCTGACCGAAACGATCGATTGGTATCGCGACTACCTGGGGCGGAGCTGAACTCTTGGAGTCGATCACCTGCTGTCGTTCGTGCGGCGCGCAGCGCCTGGATGCAGTTCTGTTTCTCGGTGATCAACCGCTGGCGAATTCCCTGCCCGACGCGGCGGGATCGCAGCGGAAGGAACCGCGCTATCCGCTGACGCTCGCGCTCTGTGGAGAGTGTTCCCTCGCGCAGATCCTCGAAACGATTCCCCCCGAGGAACTCTTCTCGGACTACCTCTATTTCTCGAGCTTCTCCGATACGATGCTGGCGCACGCGCGAGAGAGCGCCGAAGAGCTGATTGCGAGTCAGAATCTGGGCACCGGAAATCTCGTCGTGGAGATCGCGAGCAACGACGGTTATCAGTTGAAGTTCTTCAAGAACGCGGGCGTTCCGGTTCTCGGAGTCGAACCCGCTGCGAATATCGCTGCGGTGGCCGAAGAGAAGGGAATTCCGACACGCGTGGAGTTCTTCGGGACCGAGTGCGCCACGCGCCTGGCATCCGAGGGCCGTGTTGCCGACGTACTACTCGCGTTCAACGTGATGGCGCACGTGCCGGACCTGAATGGATTCGTGAACGGTATCCAGACCCTGCTCGGTCCCGATGGCGTGGCCGTGATCGAAGTTCCCGACGTGTTTCATCTCTTGCAGGGTCGCGAGTTCGACACGATCTATCACGAACACCTGTGCTATTTCTCGGTCTCGGCGCTGAGGCCATTGTTTGCACGCCACGATCTGCAGATCTTTCGCGTCGACGAGCTTCCGATCCACGGCGGATCTCTGCGAGTCTACGTAGCGCACAAGGGTGCGAGAAAAGTCGAACCCAGTGTCGATCGGCTAGATGAGCGGGACCGCGAGCACGGCCTGCTCGACGGTTCGGCCTACCGGGAGCTCACGCGCCGTGTCGAGAAGCTGCGGGAGGAAGTCATCGGTCTGGTGGACTCGCTGCGAGCCGATGGCAAGCGCGTGGCAGCTTACGGGGCGGCCGCAAAGGGTTCGACGCTGCTGAACTATTTCGGCCTGGGAGCGGATCGAGTCGATTTCGTCGTGGATCGCAGTCCGCACAAGCAGGATCGCTTCATGCCAGGCGTGGGTATTCCGATCCACAAGCCGAGTCGCCTGCGCGAGTCGCAGCCCGACTACTGTCTGCTCCTGACCTGGAACTTCGCCGATGAGATCCTCGAGCAGCAGGACGAGTATCGTCGGGCCGGGGGAAAGTTCATCATCCCGCTTCCCGAACTCCGGGTGGTCTGAGCTTCACAGCCCTCGCAGGGTTCGTTGCAGGTCGATCAACGCGTGGTTCGCGTGAACGTACGCCGAACGGAAACTGGAATTCTTCCACACGTGCCGACGCGGCTTTTCGGCCTTGCGACACCAGACTTCGAGTTGTCGCATGAAGATGCGTTTTTCCGTCGCGGGCAGGTTCAGGGCTTCGGCCCAGGCGCGCGCTTCGGGATCGAAACGCCGGCCCGGTTTGGCGTTGATCGGGTCGTCGGGATTCACGCTCAAGCTCTTGGGATGCAGGCGGAAACGCAATAACTCCTCTTTGATGGGGAGGCAGCGGCCGAAGGTCGCCAGTTCCAGGCACAGGGCGACGTCGGAGTTGAAACCCATGGGATGGAAGAACAAGCGCGTCTTGCGCAGGACCTCGGTGCGCATCAGTCCGTAGATCAGATACCACTGGCGCGCTCGCAGCATCGCGATCATCCGACCCAGAGCGCTGGGTTCGCCTCCCGGTGTGTCATCGATCGTGTCGACATGGCGCAATTCGCGACGCGGATCTCCGAACAATCGCGTCAATCCGTAGGCGAGTACGGCATCGGGGTTTTCCTCGAGGGCTTGCGTGAGCCGCGACAAGAAGTTCGGGTGGCGTAGGTCGTCACAGGCCGTCCAGGCGAAGATCGGCGCCTGGGCTTCGGGAACGAGGCAGTTGTAGTTGTCCCAGGCGATGCATGTCTCGCGTCGGGTCAGCACGCGAATCCGCGAATCCCGTTGAGCGTATTCCGACAGGATCTTCGGCGTGTCATCCGTCGATGCGTTGTCCGAAATGATCAACTCGAAATCTCTGAAGTCCTGCTCCAGCCAGCTGTCGAGTGCCTCGCGCAGGTAATCCGCACCGTTGTACACGGGCAGGCCAATGCTGACGGCAGGCGTACTCAAACCCTCTTCCTCCACCATTCCACGGATTCCGCCAGTCCGTCCTCGAGCGCCCGCGACGGGCGCCAACCACTGGCGAAGAGTTTGTCGGTATGGGCGACGATCTCCTCTGGATCGCCTTCGGGCGCGGGAATCGCGCCGAGATCGACATCTTCCATACTGCGCCCGCAAGCGCGCGCGATCAACTTCACGATCGAAGCGATGGCCACGGACTCTCCGGTTCCGATGTTCACCGGTCCCTGTAGATCGCTGACCGCGACCGCGCGAAGTGCTGCCGCGCAGTCGTCGACGTGTATGAAATCGCGTCGCTGCCGGCCGTGAGAACAGCGCGCACGTTCGCCTCTGAGCAATGCCAGAGCGGTCTGGGGAATCAATCGCGTCTCGGCTTCACCGGGACCGTAGGGAAAGAACAGACGGGCCCAGGCCGTGGATACGCCAGACTCTCGACCACAGGCTTCCAGTAGCAAATGAGTTGCGTGCTTGGCCGAACCGTACAGGCTAGTGGGTTCACACGGTGTGACGTTTTCCTGCAAGAGCCCGTGCTGCCAATCGTACTCCGCACAGGTGCCCACGCCTACTAGACGTGGACAGCCGGCGTCGCTCAACGTCTGCATCAGCGCGATACTCATCGTCACGCAATCCAGGTTCTCGGGTGCGCTCCAGAAGCGCCCGTGAACGGCGTACCAGGCGACGTGAAAACACAGCTCGGGCCGAATCTCCGCGAGTGCGCCTGCGTAAGAATCCGGGCGGGCCAGATCTGCCTCGATCACACGCACCCGATCGCGATAGTCGTCGATGCGCGACAGTGAAGTTCCCGGCCGGACGATCGCACACACTTCATGTCCGTCGCTCAGGAGCTGCCGGCCCAGGTGGGAGCCAATGAAACCCGCGATGCCGGTGACGAGCACGGCCATCGATCAGCGAATCCGGCGCAAGTAGCCTTCGGGCCAGTAGGTGATACGCCGCGTGACGTTGCCTTCATTGAAGGCGAATGGCGGTTCGGAGACTTCGAAACTCGAGTTTCCCGCGGTGAATTCCTTGATGGCCTGAACTGGATTGTTCCAGGACCAGTCGTCCTCACTGCGCGGTGCGCCCGCGGCCCATTCCATGCAGCCGTCCTGCACCACTACATAGGAACCAACCGAGGCCATCGGAGCATAGGCTTCCAACTCCGCGAGCACGTGGTCCTTTGTGTGCTTGGAATCCAGGATGACGAGCACTTTTTCGTCCGGGCCGAGTTCGCGTTTCACTCGCTCTACGATCGAGGCATCAATCGACGAACCCTCTATCAGAGTGATTGCATCGAAGAGTTCGTGTTCTTCGATGGCCTTGCGATTGTGAGGACGGATCTCGATGTCGATTCCGATCACACGCCCCTTGCCGATTGCGCGAAAGAGCGACGCGTAGAAGATGGCCGAGCCACCGTGCGCGACGCCAGTTTCTACGATCACATCGGGTTTCACCGTGTAGATGACTTCCTGAATGCGCAGGAGGTCTTCGGGCATCTGGATGATCGGACGCCCCATCCAGGTGAAGCTATAGACGTACTTGTTGTCCCAGCCGCAGCGCAGCCAGGCATCCGAAACGGCCGCGAACGCTTCGGGTGAATCCATCGGAAAGGTCTGCACCCCGGATGCGGTTTCGACTTCGACGATCGCCTTTTCTGTGTCGATACGGATCATGTGGATCGGAGTATGCGACAGGCCCCGGAGAGCGTCTAGGGAATCTCTGCACAGGGAGGAATCGAGCGAGAAGCGGGAGTCGCCGCCTGAGCAAGCAGCGTGATCCGATCGCAGATCCGTAGATCTGCAGAGGGTCGCGCGACGCAGCGCAGGCGGATTCATCGCGCTTCGCAGCCGCAGCCTCCCTGTCCAGAGGTTCCCT
>JAAELY010000292.1 GCA_024226335.1 bacterium | reverse complement strand
GACGCGGTGACTTCGCGCGCCGGATGTTCCTGTGCGCGAGCGTTTCGGTCGATCACGGTTCAGCAGATCGAGGAGTTCTTCGTCGAGCACAGCAAAGACCACGGGATGTCCTCTCGCCACAGCATGCGCACGGCGATGCGGTCCTTCCTTGAGTTCGCTGCGTGTCGAGGCTGGGTCGGCCGGGAGATGAGGGACTGTGTGCCGAGCGTGATCGGCTACCGCCTCAGCACCGTTCCGCGGGGGATCAGCGACGAGCACTTGTCGAAGCTGCTTACATCGCCGTGGACCTGCGGCAAGTGTCTTCTGCGAGATCGCGCCATCGTGCTGCTGCTGGCGACTTATGGCGTACGGCGAGCGCAGGTCTCGGCTCTGCAACTCACGGACATTGACTGGCATCAGAGGACGATCGTCTTTGCGGCCCACAAGGGCGGCAAGGCGATTCATCACGTCTTGACGGAGGCGGTAGCGGAAGCTCTGGGCGAGTACCTGAGCAAGGAACGGCCGACGAACGATTGCGACTACGTGTTCCTGCGCCATAGCCGTCCGCATGTGCGACTGAGTCCGGCGGCGATCTCGACCATGGTGGGAGCACGGACGCGGCGCTGTGGATTGCCATCCCACCCGCATGCATTCCGGCACGCCTTCGCCACTCGCCTGCTACGGGCCGGTCAGCCCGTCAAGGCGATCGCGGACCTTCT
>JAAELY010000291.1 GCA_024226335.1 bacterium | reverse complement strand
CCTTTCGGCCGCGTTCCTGTGATCCAGTGAGCGAGAGTTGAGGCTTTGGGAGCCGTAAGTCCCTGCGTATCAGGTAAATAACGGTGTCTGGCACGAAGACTCGGGGCCCACCAGCAGCCGTCGGGATCGTCCGCCCGGAAGGCCATGGCGTGCCGTCCGAGTGCTTGGACTTTTCCTTCATCCGCTCGAAGGTCTTGCCGCCGTCGCCTGAGACCTGGACGCGGACGTCGGCCAGGTAGATGCGGTCGAACTGGTGGGGCGAGGCGTAGAGTTCCTGGTAGTAATGAGGCCCGGTGCCTCCCGAGACGGTGTCGGAGCGCTTCTCCCAGGAGGAGCCCCGGTCGCTCGATCGACGTCCTGGGAATCTGCGGTCGCCGCGACGCAGTCGCGCCGACCGACTGAGCGGTGGGATCCCGCAGACGTCTGCGAATTCCCCGAGCAACGATCCTCACGATGCCGGTCGGATGCCGGCAGGCTGGTAGACTGAGCCCGATCGGACTGTTCCCCACATGATGAGGACAGAGTGCGCGTCATCGAGATCATCTG
>JAAELY010000290.1 GCA_024226335.1 bacterium | reverse complement strand
GTGATGAAACAGCGCACACTGCCCCGTTTACCCCAAGGAAACTGCAAGGTGGCTGCGGCGGCGCAAGGCCAACGCTCGGGTTGCTTGAAGTAGGTTCCAGCCCGCCACTTTCAGCAAGATCGAGTGGAAAACGCTGGGACGACCTCGCACGCGAACACGGCCCAAACCGGTCTTCCGCTTCAAGATGCTGTTGGTGGCTTCGATGCCCGACCGTTTTCGGTAACGCTCACGAAACACACTCGTCGCTTCCTCGCGACGACGCGCGTCCAAGCGACGTTGCTTGTCGGTAAACCGGTACTCGTAATGACCGTCACGGCGACGCTTTACCGGGCAGCCATCGCGGTGCGGGCACTCGGCACAAGACCGCTTGTCCATCACCACCAACGTTTGCCCCGTCACTTCGTCGCGGCTCGACTCGACTGGATTCTCGCCCCGCGGGCAACATTCCACTTCGTCCGTCAATTCGTTCACCACGAAGTCGTCGCTGTTCGTCGCATCCACGTCGTCAGGCTTCTTCCCCGATGTCGGGCTGACCAACTCGACGCCTTTGTGTTCGCACGTTTGCACGTTGTCGTCGCTGCCGTAGGCCGTGTCGGCCAGCATCGCTTCGGGCGTTAAACCGTTCTCTTCGAGTTGATCGAGAATCGGTTCGATCGCCGCAGAGTCGTGCTCCACCGCCGTTTGGGCAATCGCGCCGGTGATCAACTGCACGTCGTTCTCTTCGCCGCACGTCTCGACAAGTTGCACTTGATAACCGGGTCCCTTCTTGCCGTCCCGCGTCGCATCCCGGTCCGACGGGTTCTGGATCACGTCGCCGCCGGGATGCTTGCGAATCTCAATCTTATCCTCGACCACTTCGCACTGTTCGTGAAACACGCGAACG
>JAAELY010000289.1 GCA_024226335.1 bacterium | reverse complement strand
TGATTCCGGAAGGCGTGCGAGCGGAATGCCTGACCGTCGGGCTGAGGGCTCGACGGTCGCTCCCAGCGAACCCGCCGAGAGTCAAGATCACAACAAACCCTTTGCCTCCGCCTCCTGGCAGGTTCCATCGTCAGGGTTCTCGCGGCAGAACTTCAGGACGGCCGGTGGGAATATTGGATTGCGAACCGGCTGGCGCTGCACAGCGGGCTTCTGTTGGTTCTTCCGCTTCTGTTCCTCGATGAATCTCCGCATGTTTTCGTCGAGAGCCTTCTGCTGAGCAGACGGCTCTCGCACGCTTAGTCGCTTTGTGCCATCACAGTGCACTTGCATGACATCCCCCTGGCAACGGAGCTCGCCATCGTAGCTTCCTGTTCCGTGCGCGGCGCACACCGCCTCGATCCGATCGAGCATGTATTGACTGCCGATGGCGGTCAGTCGTGC
This sequence comes from bacterium, assembly GCA_024226335.1. NCBI lineage: Bacteria > bacterium. The sequence goes on along the minus strand of JAAELY010000289.1, from coordinate 18,585 downwards.
GTCTTCCTCATTCAGATGCTCGGCCTGTCGTTCGTCTCGGCAATGGTGAACGAACATTCCAATGTCCTCGAGCTTTCCATTGAGCATGACGCCGTTCGGAACTGTGGCCCACTTGCTGTCGTCTGCGAAAGGGTCGTTGGCGGTGCACAACACTTGGGGTCGCTCGGCTCCACATCTGAACTGGCCCGCGTACCGGGTGCCCATTGTGTCCCGACAAGCGCTATCTGCAGCGTTGTGCATTCCGCCGCCACGCTCGAAGAACTTTCGAGTTTCCGTCTCGCCATAAAACTGGCTCCGTGGGTTGCAGCGCTGATTGAACTGACTCAAATTCGTTTCTGCAGAGCCGCTGTCACGCACAAAGAGCTTGTTCGGCATCGTGATCCATCGATCCGCCTCCGGGCTACGCTCGCAGCGAATCAACACACCGCCGAATTCGCCGCACTGAGCCTCTCCAAGGAAGACACGCCCGTCATGGAGTCTGCAGGCTGCATCGGCCATCCGCCTCTCGACACCTTGCTGCAGCCCGTTCACCGCGGTTCTTTGGTCGAAGCCAGGGCCTGGAGAGCAAAGGGCATGCGATCTCTGGATCGTCTCGATTATGTCTCCGGTAGGAATGTGAACGCCCAAGCTCACCCAGCCAGGAGCACCTGCAACCGTCATAGTGTCGTGGGTCTCGGACGCCATCCGCGGCGACGCCTGGTAGAGGACTCGCGGCCCCCGGATGCCATCGATCCAGGAGGAGAGCCATCCCTCGTCCACGTTCCTTGAAATCGATCCGGCGGAGTACAACGTCGGAGTCGAGCCCGAAGGAACGAAAACGAACAGCAACAGCACAGCGCCAGCAACGCCGATCGCCGCAAGCACCGTGGCTATCGACTCCTTGAACGGTTCGATGTGCAGGACAATTACGCCGCCGATGACGCTCGTCAGAATTCCGATGAGCCACTGTTCCATGGTGAGATTCTACAACCATTCTCAGGAGGAATGGCCCGCCCGCGAGACGCGGCTTTGACCGGTAAGGGGGATGTGTGGCCCGGGTTCCGTGAACAAGTAGAGATGGCTTGACCTTCCGAGCCGCAGAGCAAAATCGCCAGGAAGGCGATGGAGGGTTACGCCATGAACACAGGCACCCCGCAAGAGGCGGACGTCATCCGCCTCGCCAGAACATTGGAGAGCTACTGCGCCGACCCGTCTTGGAAGCGGTGCAGATGGTCCTCGAAGAGGAGCTGAGCGCCGCGCTCGGCGGTGACCGCTACGAGCGCTCGGACGATCGCCGCGGCTACCGCAACGGCCACAAGACGGGGAGGATCACAACGGAGGTCGGGCCGCAAGCGCTCCAGGGGCCCCGCGGTCGGATCACGGACGACGGGAAGACCCGGGAGTTCCAGAGCGAAATCGTGCCGCGTTTCGCACGTCGAACGCGCAAGGTCGACGAGGCGATCCCGGGAGCATACCTCGCGGGCGCGAATACGCGGCGGATCCGCAAGGCACTCGAGCCTTTGCTCGGCTCGGAGCACCAGTCGAAGAGCGCAGTGTCGCGGGTCGTCACGCGCCTTGAGGACCTGTTCGCGAAGTGTAGCGAGCGCGCTCTGTCTGAGGAGCCGTACGCGATCCTGTTCCTGGACGGCTTCCATCTCAAGGTGCGCCTGGCGCGTCGCGAAGTGGCGGAAGCTGTGTCCGGCGGTGGCGCGAAGCCTCGAGGAAGCCGGTGATCGGCTCCTGACCTTCTATGCATTTCCGAAGTCTATGTGAAAGTCGCTGCGCACAACGAACTCGATCGAGAACTTGAACCGGGAGTTTCGACGCAGGACGTAGACGCAGGCGTCGTTCTTGACCACGCTTCTTCGCAAATCAATCTGCATCCGTCGGTCGGACTGTGACATAATTCGGATTCAGATATCCGCGGTTACGCTCGAGGAACCGACATGCCGGACGAATTCGACAAAGAGGTCGAGCTAAAGCGCCTCGAGAACGAGAGACTGAAGCTGAGGCTTGGCTTCGGTCGCTTCATGTTTGGGACGGTCGTCCTCGGAATCCTCACGGCAACGCTGAATTGGCAAATCCAACGCGCCCGGCTGCAGTTTGAAGTCGTCAGTACCGAGAGCGCATTCATCGCGAAGTTCATCGACCGAGCGCTTGCCAAAGACCTAGAACAGCGACGGGATTTCGCGGAATATTTCGTGCGGCTCACCCCGAACCCAGAATCGAAGGAGCGCTGGCAAGACTATCTGGATTTTGCAAAAGGATTGGTCGAAGACGCAGTCAAGAAAGAAGCGGAATTGGAGCAGAGCGCGCGCCGTTTAAGCCAGGTGGCTGAACAGGCCGTAGACGCCGAATACGAACGAAATAGTGCACTGGCACTGATTGCTGCGTCCGAACGCAAGCTGAATGACAAGGGCCTGGCCGCCGCCGATAAGCAGCGTTTCCTGGACGAAGCACAACGGGCACGCAAGACAGCAGAGGAAGCGCAGAAGTCGACCGAGACCCTTCAAAGCAGCCTGGACGAAGCGCGACGGGAGCTGGAAAGCAAGCGGCGCGAGCTAGCGACGTTGCGCTCGAATTCCCTCCAGGCGTTGCCCACGATCGAAGAAGCCGACTCTACCGATCCAATTGTCTCCGAGACGAACCTCCCCGCTTCCGGCTGGTCGTATGTCGGAACCTGGAGAGACGACACAATGATCGACCGCGTCTTCGATGCCGATCACGTTCCAAAGGCAGGCGAACGGATCGAGGCGACCACAGACGTGTTCCAACGCTCGCGCCCGCCGCGATTCGACCTTTTTCGCGGTTGGTTGAAGGGCGATCGCCTGAGCGTCGTCGAGCAGGGAGAGCTTTTTGAAGTAGAGGAAGTCTCGCGAATTCCCGCCAAGGGCGGAGGCTGGCGAATCTGGGTCCGCGGGAAAGTGGTAGGCGCATAGTCGTCAGACTCCGTTTGCCGGTCTGTGCGTCTAGGAGTCTGTCGAGGCTACTCGACGGGGGAGGCGAATATGGCAGGACGGAATCTATTCCTGTTTACAGACGGAACGGGAAATGCGGGCGGCAAGACTCGCAATACGAACGTATATCGCCTGTTTCGCGCCATCGACCGCAACGGAAACGCTCCGCAACAGCTTACGTTCTATGACGACGGAGTCGGTACGTCGGACAACTCGGTCAGCCGGATGCTCGGGAACGTGTTCGGCTACGGACTCAGTCGAAACATCAGCGAGATGTATGAATGGCTCGTGCTGCACTACGAGCCTTGTGACAGAGTATTCATCCTCGGGTTCAGCCGTGGCGCCTTCACTGCCCGCTGCCTGGCTGGCCTCATCAAGCGTTGCGGCGTACTGAAGAAGGAAGTCTATCTCGACTCGGAACATTTATCCGTGGATCGTCGCCAAAAACGTCTCAAGGAGATTGTGTGGGCCTACCGCGCGATCCACGATGGCCGATTCAATAAGTGGCGAGGCGAAAGCAAAGACTTCTATGACGTTCGTACCCACTTCGTAGGCGTCTGGGACACGGTTGATGCCGTGGGTATGCCGATCGACGAACTCCGCCCCGTCCCCGACTACTTTACTCGTCTCTTTCGCGGTCGTCGCGCCTACGCCTTTCGCGACATGATGCTGAGGGGCGTCGAACATGCACGCCACGCCATCTCGATCGACGACGAACGCCGAACATTCCACCCAAACGTCTGGTACAAATCGCCAAGCAAAGAGATGGCAGATCACGATTCTCTTGACTGCGGCCGCCAGACCGATCCGGCCAATATCCGGCAGGTCTGGTTCGCGGGCGCCCATTCCAATGTCGGTGGCGGTTACCCGAAGGATCAGCTTGCCCACGTCACCCTCGATTGGATGATGGGCGAGCTCGAAGCCATAGGCGACCCTCCCGAGTGCCGAGTCCGCTTCATCTCAGGAAAGAGGAAGGCATTTCAAGACGAGGCGGACGCGCACGGTCGCCATTACGATCCCCGGACGGGACCCGCCGTCTATTACCGCTACAGCCCGCGGCGAATCACACGCTTCTACAAGGGGACCGGCGATATCTGGGAGCGAGTTCTCAAGCTCCGCTTCCTGAAGCTCCCCGCCCTTCCCCGACACGGAATAGAGATCCATGCAAGCGTCTTTCAACGCATCGTTCGAGGCACGCAGGGCTACACGCCGCTCTTCCTACCCGATAAAGGCGACACTGATTTCAAGCTGGCCATCCACTACACCCAGGGCTCCGGGCCGTATACCGAGGCGAACCTCGGCGCCCAGCTCGCAACCGCTCCTGCAAAGGTGGCCGCCGTCGCTCGATCCACTAGGACAAAGATTTCCGCGCTTGTCACACTTCGACAGATCACCTACTCGATCCTGCTGCTGTCGACCCTTGTCGCCATCTTTCAGGGCTTCAACGCCAAGCCACCCAATACCGAGATGACAGCAACCAATGCCGAGACGTGGACTCTGACCGGCGCCTCCCACGACGTGATCATCGGCCTGGTGCCTGATCTCGCTTCGCCCCTCGTCGATGCGGCATTCGCCTATCCGATAATGGCTTTACTCTACGGCGCCATTGTCGCCGGTTCTTGGGGCCTCCAACGGGTGCTCAAGAATCGGATCCACGCGATTGGGCGCCGGGCATACGATGCCTAGGGAATCTCTGCACAGGGAGGATTCGAGCGAGAAGCGAGAGTCGCCGCCTGAGCAAGAAGCGTGATCCGATCGCAGATCCGTAGATCTGCAGAGGGTCGCGCGACGCAGCGCAGGCGGATGCATCGCGCTTCGCAGTCGCAGCCTCCCTGTGCAGAGGTTCCCTAGGGTCAGAGAGCGCAAACATCGTCTGCGCGCGAGCCAGGTTCTTCGCGATCCTCAGGTAGCGGGTTTTGTCGAAGCCCCAGAGATGTTTCACGACCCGAAACGGGGGCTCGCAGCGAGCCCGCGTCCTTGAACGCGCGCCGTACAGCACGCTCTTCTCATCGTGAAGCAGGTTCGGCAGCTGCTTGATGTCCGACTCCGCCGCGTGCGTCGCCGTCAGGCTGTGCAGCATGCCGCGACGATCCGTTCCAATGTGGAGCTTCATCCCGAAACGCCAGACCCTTGTTTCTACCAAATCGAGGCGGTTCTGCGGAAATTCCCTAGCCCTCTGGCTTCGCGTCGAGCCACTGCGCCAGAATTCGCCGGACCGAAGGGGCGGTAATCGGCTTGGTCGCGTAGTCATCGCAGCCCGCGTTCAGGCAGCGTTCGCGATCGCCCTGCATCGCGTGCGCGGTGAGCGCAACGATCGGGCGAGTGTAGCCCGCGTTCCGCAACTCGGTCGATGCCGCGTAGCCATCGAGCACGGGCATCTGCATGTCCATCACGATCAAGTCGAATGGCTCGCGCTCTTCCGCCGCCAATGCTGCGTCCACGCCTTCACGTCCGTTGGATGCAACCTCGACTTTGGCGCCGAGCTTGCGGATCAAGAAGCTGATCAGGCGCTGGTTGTCTTCGCCGTCTTCGACCAGGAGCACACGCTTGCCGGGCGGAATCTCCTGCGGCGCGCTCGCCTTCGGGGGCTCAGAGACCTGAGGAGCCGGCGCAGGCGCGAGTTCAGGAAGGCGAAGTCGAACGGAGGTTCCCTTCCCAGGCTCGCTCGTTACACCGAGCGAGCCGCCGAGTGCGGCGACCAGTCGTCGGACGATCACCAGACCGAGACCGATCCCCCCCCGTTTTCGAACCGATGATTCGTCCGCCTGCGTGAACGGCCGAAAAACGCGATCGATCTCTTCTTTGGTCATGCCGATGCCCGTATCCGTGATCGCGATTTCGGTCGCGGCCTTGCCATCGCGGGTCTTTCCCGCGCGCATTCGAATCTCGGCGCCACCCCGGTCGGTGAACTTGATCGAGTTGGCCAGCAGGTGCGTAAGGATCTGGCGGAGCCGGGTCGAATCCGTGCTCAGCGTCACGCCCGATTTCGCATCGTCGTGCAGGCGCAGGAAGAGATTGCGAGCTTCCGCGGCCGGTCTCAGGTTGTCCACAATCTCCACCAGCATGTTGCTCAGGTCGGTCTCGTAGACCCGAAGCGCGACCTTCGAAGAATCGTCGCGGCAGGCCTCGAGCAAGTCATCGATCAGTCGCATCAGATGCGCGGAGTTGCGGTGAATGGACTCCACGAACAATCGACTCTCATCTTCGGAACACTCGCCAGCAGAGTCGCCATGCAACTGATCCACGAAGCCCACGATCGCAGTCATCGGCGTTCGGATCTCGTGGCTCATGTTCGCCAGGAAGTCGAGCTTCGCTCGATTGGCAGAGCGCGCCTCATGCGTCGCAGCCTGCAGGTTCACGATCGCGTCGGATCCGCGCATCAAGAAGCGAACGCGGTGCTGCAGCAACTGCCAGTCGATCGGTTTCTTGACGAAGTCCGTGGCACCGGCCTTGAACGCCATATCGATGGTTTCATTGTCAGTGTGTCCGGTCGCCATGAGAATGGGGAGCGCCTCGCCCGGATACCGCTCGCGCAACACGCTACAGGTCTCGAAGCCGTCGATCCCGGGCATCTCTACGTCAAGCACGATCAGGTCGGGTAACTCTCTGTCTACCGCCGACAGGCCGCTTTCACCGTCTTCGACTTCCTCGCATTCGAATCCGATCGCGCTCAGCGACTTCCCGGCGAGCAGCCTGGCGACCGGGTCGTCGTCGATCACCAGGGCGCGAGACTTTTCTTCAGCTGTCTTCTTCATTCGTTCTCTCCGCTCGAGCGTTCGTCCAGCGCGGCGTGTACTGCGGCCAGTTCCTTCGACAAGGCCTGTACGAGCACTTCCGCGCCCTCCAATTTGTTGACTCGGCCGCGGGCCTCGAGTTCTCGAGCCATGGCTGACAGGCCCATGGCTCCGACCTGCCCACTGCTCGACTTCAAGGTATGCGCTGCCCGCGCCAGGGATTTGGCGTCGCTCTCTTCGACGGCAGCGAGAATGGCGCTCTCGAGCTGCGTGGAGTTCTCCCGGAAGATTTGAACCAGCCGCCGCTCCAGCAATTCATCAAAGTCGTCGAGGTCGCGCAGTGCATCGAGGACAGAGTCGTCGATCGGCGATGTGCCGTTCACTGTTTGCGTTCGATCCTTCGCTGAAGATCTCACGGTCGAGTCTGAGGCCAGCGTCGCTGCCGCTAGTTTGACAGGGTCCGCCACGATCCACTTTGCAGCCATGCGACTCAGATCGTCGCGAGTGAAGGGTTTGGTCAGATAGTCGTCCATTCCCGCAGCGAGGCACTCGTCGCGATCGCTCGGTAGCGCATGAGCGGTCAGCGCAATGATCGGTACGTGAAGTCGCGGGTCAGATGCTTCTTCGAGTTCGCGAATCGCGCGTGTTGCCTGAAAGCCATCCATGCCCGGCATCTGACAGTCCATGAAGATCAGATCGAAGGACGCGGACTTCACCGCCTCCACCGCTTCGAGGCCGTCCTTTGCGTCAGACACATCGCAATCGAGATTCTGCAGCACACGGGTGGCCACTTCGGAATTGATCGGGTTGTCCTCTACGAGCAGAATGCGTGCATTCGCAATCGGCCGAGGCGCGCTGACAGGCTCGGGAGCGATGCTTTCGCGTGCGACGCTTCCCCCCACCGTCAGGATCAGAGCACGCGCCAGCTCGTCGATCCGCGCGGGCTTGCCGACCGCCGCGGCGATGCGGAGGCTCGGGTCATCGGCGCGAAGCGAGGCATCGAGCGGCAGCATCGCGATGATCTGCGGTGCCCAGGCGGCGCCTTGTTCGCGCAAGCGCTGCACGACTCGCAGCCCTTGTGCATCAGGGCCCAGGTCGGCGAGCAACACGTCGAAGAGCGCGCCTCGGTTCGCCGACGCATGTAGCTGCTCGAGTGCTTCGTCGCAGTCTTCACACTCGAAGACCTCTGCCCCCCAGGTTTCGAGCTTTTGACGCAGCACCGAACGATGGGTCGTCTCGGACTCGAATAGAAGCACTCGCTTGCCGTCGAGGTCTACCTCATCTCCGGCCTCGTCCTGACCTTCCACACGCTCCAGGGGTAGACGGAACCAGAAACGCGAGCCGATGCCCTCTTCCGTTTTGAAGCCGATCTCTCCGCCCATCAGTTCTACGAGCTGTTTGCTGATGGCCAGGCCGAGACCGGTACCCCCGAATCGCCGCGCCATCGAGCCGTCCGCTTGCGTGAACGATTCGAACAGACGATCGCGAGACTCTTCGGGTACGCCGATACCGCTATCCGAGACTTCGAAGAGCACCTCTTCAAATTCGGGGCGGGCAAGCTCGCGGTGGGTGTTCGTCACTCGCAGCACCACTTCGCCCTGCTCGGTGAACTTCACAGCGTTGCTCAGTAGATTCGTCAGCACCTGCCGCAGGCGGCCGGAATCGCAGCGCACGGAGGAGTGGACACTCTCATGCACGAAGCAGGCGATTTCGATTCCCTTGGTCTGCGCACGCTCCGCCAGCAGATCTACGATGTCTTCGGATGCCCGCCGCAGGTCCATGACTTCGCTCTCGAGTTCGAGCCGGCCGGCCTCGGCGCGAGAAAAGTCCAGAATGTCATTGATCAGATTCAGAAGAGTGCGCGCCGACTGGTGGACCGTACGTGTGAATTTGCGCTGCGTCGGATTCTGCTCGGTACCGAGTAGGAGTTCGGTCATCCCCAGCACGCCGTTCATGGGGGTTCGAATCTCGTGACTCATGTTCGCTAGAAACTGGGACTTGGCGCGGTTCGCTTCTTCCGCAACCCGCGCCAGCTCGATAGCTTCCTCCGCGCGAAGCTGCAGCTCCTTCGTACGAGACGCAACCTGATCCTCCAGGTTTCGCCGATGCGCATACACTTCGTCGCGATACGTGCGCAGGCGGGTGAGCATCTCGTTCACCGCCTGGCCCAGTTCGCCCGCTTCGTCCCTCGTGTCGATCTCGATGTGCTGTTCGAAGTTCCCGGAGGCCATGTCGTGCGTCACCAGGGAGAGCCGACGGATGGGACGCACCACGTGTCGCATTGCCAGGATCGTGAGCACACAGAGAGCGATGACCGCTGGACCGGCATAGGCGAGGAGCACTTGAAGGCGATAGCTGACACGGCGCTGAATCCCGGCGGAATCGAACCCCAGACGCACGAAGCCGAGCAGCTGCGGCACGCGGGTTCCGACCGGCACTCGCTCCACATGCTGCATCGTGGCACCGCGAATCGGAACCACGAAGCTCAGATTTCCCGAGCCATCTGCGCGCAAGGCCTCACGCCCCACGGAAGCTGATCGCGCAAGTTCACTCGAAGCCAAAGGGAGCGGACCGGAGGCTCCGGAGCGCACGCGACGAGCGAGCGGAACTCCCTGTGCGTCGAGGACACTCACATAACTCAGTTCGTCATGCCCCGCGAACTCTTCGAATACCTGCTCCAGGGCACCGGGTTCACCGGAGAAGATCGGGTATCCGAGCTGATCGGCGAGTCCCCGCCCGAGTTCCCGTCCCGCATCTTTGAGTTTTTCGTACTCGTCTTTGGACGATTGATGTCCAGCAACGGCAAGGACGCAGATCCCCGTCAACACCGCAAAGAGAACGGCGAGCACATCGAGCTTTGCAGCAATGCTGATTCGACTGCCGGTTCGCATCAGTCGCGATCTCTCCGGAATGATGAGGCTCTCGGGTTGAACAACGAAGACATTGAGGCACAGGCTTGGGCGGTTCGACGGACGCACGGCGGATGCCCTGATAGTTTATCGGAGAGCCGCAAACCCGCCTTAAGATGGCCGGGCCCTTCCCTAAAGGAACCGGCGCTGTAGAGCCGAAGCACGAGCTGAGACTCTTGTGTGTAGGGAACGCCGCGCCATGCGATCGGTCGTCTCCATATGGCTCGCGCGCGTGTGCGAGATCGTGCCTGGCTCGGTGCAGGGGGTTGTCGTGCTTGCGACAGAGGCGGCACCACACGAACCCTTCGCCGTGTGGCCCCCTGCTGCGAAAGTGATGCCCGAACTGCGGGGCGCAGCGGCCGCCGCGTTGAAACACGAACGTCCGGTCGTCAGTGGCAAGAAGTTCGAGACCGTCGAGAGCGGCCAGGTTCGCGGCCGGGTGGCCGTACCGTTCAATCTCACTTCCGGTGGCCGAGGAGCGGTCGCGCTGGAACTCCTCTCCGAGACCTGGGATGCGCAACGGCGTTTGGCGCAGCTCGGAGCCGCGCTGGCGTGGCTCGAACCACTCATCCATTCGGATGGGAGCCGCGAACGGGTGGTCGAGGCTCTGGAGCTGCTGGGCCTGGTGCTCGAGTACGAGACCTTCGAGGCAGCCAGTCGCGCCCTCGCCACCGAGATCGCGACCCGGCTCGAACTCCAGCGAGTCAGCATCGGCTTTCGCGAACGCGGGCATTGCGTCGTCGATTCGATCTCGCGTGTTGGCAAGTTCGATCCGCATTCGCAGCTCGTTGTCGATCTCGGAAACGTGATGGACGAAGCCGCGGATCAGGACGCTGCGGTACTTCATCCCCAGGCCGAAGGCGAGGCTCCACGCATCACACGTGCACACGAAGCACTCGTGCGCGATCACGGTGCTGCTTCCGTCTTGACGATCCCACTGGCCTTCAGCGGTCGCGTCGTCGGAGCCATCATCTGCGAAAGCGACACAGCCATCGCGGCAGGCGACGAGCGGCTACGCGTCGCGGAAGACGCCAGCGTACTCCTGGGGCCGCTCCTGCATCTGAGACGACTCGCCGATCGAAGGTGGTTCGAGCGCGCTCGCACCCGTATGCGGACGCTGAGCGAGCGGCTCTTCGGACCCGGCCACGCAGAAACAAAGCTCATAGCTTGCGCGCTGAGCCTTCTCGTCCTGGGACTCGCATTCGTCAACGGAGAGTATCGCGCCCGATCAGAGGCAGTCCTCGAAGGCCGCGTACGCCGGGCCATTGTCGCCGGCACGGAGGGCTACATTGGCGAGGCCAACGCGCGGGCGGGCGACATCGTGCAGGCCGGGCAGGTGCTGGGCAGACTCGATGAGCGCGATCTGGCACTCGAACGACTCAAATGGGCCGCGCAGACAGAGCAGTTGAAAACGGAGCAACGCGAGGCGCTCGCGCTGCACGACCGGGCGAAGGTCAACATCCTGAGCGCAAAGGTTGCAGCGGCCGAAGCTCAGATGTCGTTGCTCGACTCCAAGCTCGAACGAACCCGACTTGTCGCGCCCTTCGATGGTGTCGTCGTGCGCGGTGACCTGAGCCAGGCACTTGGCTCTCCCGTCTCCAAGGGCGATGTCTTGTTCGAGGTCGCGCCTCTCGACGGTTACCGGATCATGTTGCAGATCGACGAACGTGACGTACGCCGCGTATCTGCCGGAAACAAGGGACAGCTCATGCTGTCCGCCCTGCCCGGCCGCTCGCTGCCGTTGACGGTCGAGCAGGTGACGCCTGTCGCCGTCGCGGAGGATGGGCGAAACTACTTCCGCGCCGAAGCACGTCTCGATGTGCCCGTAGATTCCTTGCGACCCGGAATGCAAGGCGTCGCAAAGATCGATGTCGGTTCGCGCTCGCTCCTGTGGATCTTCACCCATCGCCTGATCGACTGGCTGCGACTTTCGATCTGGTCCTGGCTTCCGTAGATACATGAGCGAGAGCCTGTTCAGTTCATCCTGGTACCGTGTCGCACCTCTGAAGCCCAAGCTCGCCGCGCATGCACGTGTGCACCGGCATCAATACCGCGGCCAGCTCTGGTACGTGCTCGAAGATCCGATCTCCGGCCGCAGCCATCGTCTCACTCCGAGTGCCTATCAGATCGTCGGACTGCTCGATGGCCAGCGCAGCGTCCAGGAAATCTGGGACGCGGTCGGCCTGCAGCTGGGCGACGATGTGCCGACGCAAGACGAGACGATACGCGTGCTCGGCATGCTGCACGTGGCCGACCTGCTGCAAGGAGACGTGTCTCCCGATCCGGACCTGGTCTTGCGACGCGCCGAACAACGAGCGCAGGCAGAGACACGCGGTCGTTTTGCGAATCCCATGGCCCTCAAGCTGCCCTTGCTGGACCCCGATCGCTGGCTGCGGCGCTCTACTCCCTGGGTTCGCCCGGTCTTCAGCCGCTGGGGCGCGGGGTTGTGGTGTGCGGTCGTCGGCAGCGCTCTGGTTCTGGCGGGCTCCCACGCTGAGGAACTCTCCGCGGATGCGATCAGCCGGTTGCTGGCACTCGAGAACCTGGTCGTACTCGCACTCGTCTACCCAGCGGTCAAGCTGCTTCACGAACTCGGGCACGCCTTTGCCGCCCGCTCGTTCGGTGGCGCCGTGCACGAGGTCGGGATTCTCTTTCTGGTCTTGATGCCCCTGCCCTACGTCGACGCCTCGTCGTCGTCTGTGTTTCCGGACAAGTACCAGAGAATGCTCGTCGCGGGCGCGGGAATCCTGGTCGAAGTCTTCCTCGCGGCGCTGGCGTTCTTGGTCTGGTTGAACACCGACCCGGGCCTGCTCAGATCGACCGCCTACAATGTGATGTGGATCGGCGGTGTTTCGACACTTCTGTTCAATGGCAATCCCCTGTTGCGCTTCGACGGCTACTACGTGCTATCCGACGCCATCGAGATTCCCAACCTGGCAAGTCGCTCGAAGCAGTATCTGGGGTATCTGACGCTGCAACACGCCTTTGACGTGCGCGGACGATCCCCTGTCAATGCCCCTGGCGAAGCGCGCTGGTTTGTCGCCTACGGAGTCGCGGCCTTCGTCTACCGCTTGTTCGTCATGCTGGGCATCGCGTACTTCCTGGCGACTCAGTTCCTGATACTCGGCGTGATGCTCGCGCTGTTCGCGATCGTCATGCAGGTCGTGGTTCCCTTGATCAAGTGCGCCACCTTCTTGTTGACGAGCCCACGCCTGGGCGAACGGCGCGCACGTGCGCTCGGCCTGAGCATGGCTTCTGCGGCCCTCCTCTCCGCGTTGATCTTCGCGGTTCCGATCTCGCATACGACGCACGCTGAGGGAGTTGTATGGCCGCCCGAGGGCGTATTGGTTCGCGCGGGTACCGAAGGCTTCATCATCGATGTTCTCGCGGAGCCCGGCTCGACAGTCCTTCGAGGACAAGCGTTGGTACAGATTCGCGACCCCTCCCTGGAGGCAGAGCTTGCCGTTCTGCGCGCGGAACTGCGCGAGTTGCGAGCGCGCCTGCACTCGGAGCGCTTTCGCGATCGCGTCCGCGCTGCGGGAACCAGCAGTCAGATCGAAGAACTGGAGGCGCGCCTCGCGCGAACCCGCGAGCGCGAGAGCGAGGTGACCGTGCGCAGTCCCGGCGACGGCACCTTCTATCTGTCGGGAGCAGACAATCTGACTGGACACTACGTCGAACAAGGTGAGCTGCTCGGACACGTACTCGGCCTCTCGGTTCCGACCGTCCGCGCGGTAGTTCAGGAAAGCCGCGTGAACCTGGTCCGCGAGCAGACCGAGCGCATCGACCTGCTGCTCGCCAGCGAGCTGAACGCGGCGCTCCAGGGCGACGAACTGCGGGTCATACCAGCAGCAAACGACCGCCTGCCGAGCCGAGCTCTGGGCACCGCCGGTGGCGGTCGGCTGCCCGTCGATCCGACAGATCCCGACGGTCTTCGCACGCTCGACCGCGTGTTTGAAGTCGAGATCACACTGCCCCGATCGCTGGCCGTGCGCGAAGTGGGCACGCGTGTCTACGTGCGCTTCCGCCACGGCTTCGAACCGGTGGGGGCTCGACTCTGGCGAGCCGTGCGACGCGTGCTCGTGCGAGATATCCGTGTCTGATGGCGCGCCCTTCGGTTCTGGCCTGGCGCTTCGACCGGGCGTGGCGCAAGGCAGCTACCCCGAACGGGGACTGGAACACGAATCCTGGTTCAGCCGAGCGCTGCGACTGATTTCCGGTGCGACGGAACGCGCACTCTCGCTGCGTCGAGCACCCCTGGAGCAGTTCGTCTCGCAGGTCCGCAGCCGGGGGGCCAAGCTTCGCGGACTCGACGAGGCTCAGCTCGCCGAAGAGTTGAGGCGAACGCGAGAACGGCTCGTGCTCGAGGGCACCCGTGACGATCTGCTGCCTGGCTGTTTCGCACTGATTTCGGAGTTCTCGCGTCGCACGCTCGGCATGGAACCCTACGACGTGCAGTTGATGGCCGGCTGGATCATGGCGCGCGGCAAGCTCGCCGAGATGGCCACCGGAGAGGGCAAGACGCTTGCCGCTACCCTGCCCGCTTGTACTGCGGCGTTGGCGGGAATTCCCGTGCATGTGATCTCTGCGAATGACTACCTGGTGGCACGCGACGCAGCGAAATTGGCGCCGCTCTACGAAGCACTCGGGTTATCGGTCTCCGCAGTGACCGAAGACCTAAAGAACCCAAACGAGCGACGCGACGCCTACTCCTGCGACATCACCTATGGAACGACCAAGCAGATCGCCTTCGACTACCTGCGCGATGGGCTCGCTCGCGGTCGAACCCGCGGAAAGCTCAAGTTTCAACTGGACTCCCTCCACAACGGAGCTGCGCACAGTGGCCTGCTTCTGCGCGGCTTGTGCTTCGCGATCATCGACGAGGCAGACGCGATCCTGATCGACGAAGCGAGTACACCGCTCATCCTTGCCGGCGCCGGCGGATCCCCCGAACAGGAGCGCACCTACCGACAAGCGCTGCGCCTCGCGCAAAGACTGGAAGATGGCCTCGACTACCGCCTCAATCGCATGACTTCCAACGTCGAACTGAGCGAAGGCGGCCGAATGAAACTCGAGGAGCTGACCCGACCCCTGTCCGTTGCGTGGCATGGCCCTCGACGCCGAGAGGCCTGGGCGCTGCAGGCGCTACGTGCCCTGCACGTGTTCGTACGCGACCAGCACTACCTCGTGCGCGACGGGCACGTCGAGATCATCGATCAGCCCACGGGCCGTTCGAACCCCGACCGCTCCTGGGAGCGCGGCCTCCATCAGTTGATTGAACTCAAGGAAGGCTGCGAGCTGACCCCCGAGCGCGAAACCCTGGCACGCATAAGCTGCCAACGCTTCTACCGACGCTATCTGAAGCTCTCTGGGATGACGGGAACCGCGCGCGAAGTCGCCGGCGAAGTCCAGGACGTATACGGACTCGCGACTGTGCCCATTCCCACGCGCAAGCCGCTGATTCGGCAGCACTTCGGCACGCGCGTGTACCCGTCCAAGCAGAGCAAATGGCGTGCGCTGAGCAAACGCGTGGCCGAACTGAACCGAACGCACCGGCCTGTCCTGGTTGGCACCTCTTCGTTGGGAGAGTCCGAAGTAGTCAGCAGGTTGTTGACTGCCGCTGGCATCGAGCATCGTGTGTTGAACGCACGCCAGGATGCCGAAGAAGCGCAGATCGTGGCCGACGCCGGACAGCTCGGACGTATCACGGTCGCGACCAATATGGCGGGTCGAGGCACCGACATCGCTCTGGGCACGGGAGTCGCGGAGAGCGGCGGCCTGCACGTGATCTCGACACAGCGGTCAAGTGCTGGGCGAATCGACCGACAGCTCTACGGTCGGAGTGGCCGGCAGGGAGATCCCGGAAGCTGCGAGGGAATCTTTTCGCTCGAAGATGACCCGCTAGTCCAGCTATATCCAGACTTCGTCCGACGGCTCATGACATTGATGTCACGGCGTCGCGGATTCTTCCCACATCGGCTCGGCTCCGGCCTTACATCCTTGCCGCAGTGCGCCGATGAAAGGAGGCAGGCCCGGATCCGGCGTTCCCTGATGGAGACCGAGAGCTACTTGAGCGACCTACTGGCGTTCACTGGGCAAGGCGAGTAGGAGTAGGCAGCAATGAACGGCGACGAGCCGAAGAAGTTTGCGCGATGGATCTTGCCGTTTCTAACGGTGGCGGGTCTGTGCGCGGTCTTCCTGCCCGGCGTCGTGAAGTGGAGTGCTGGGCGGAACACAATCCCGACCGGCAGCCGACAGGCGACCGTGCAGAAGTTGCAGGCGGCCGCTGCCGCGAAACACCGCGAGGGAACTGCATTGAGTACAGATCCGCTACTCGGCACAACGCTCGACGGTTCGGCGGTGCGCTCGCCGGGTAGCCACGATCGAGGCGCGGTCGATTGCATCATCGAGCCCTTCGAAGTCGTGGAGATCGGCAGCTCGGTCATCGGTGTCATCAAGAGCATCCAGACGGAGCGTGGGGACTTCGTGAAGGCCGGCCAGATCGTGGCCGAGCTCGAATCCAGCGTGGAAGATGCCGCGGTCGCACTCGCTCGCACTCGCGCCAAGATCGACTCGAACGTGCGCTCGCGAGCGAGCGAGCTGCAGCTTCGCGAGCGACGCAGGCAGCGGGGAGGGAAGCTGTTCAAGCGCGACGCCGTCTCACTCGATGCCCGCCAGGAGCTCGACACGGAAGCCGACATCGCGCGCTACGAATACTACCGCGCGCTCGAGGAACAGCGACTCGCCGAGCTGGAGCTCATACGGGCCGTCGCCGCCGCCGAGCGACGCAAGATTCGCAGCCCAGTGGCCGGTGTGGTGGTAAGCCGTTCAATGTCGCCGGGTGAGATCCCGCACGAAGACACGATCCTGACGATCGCTCAGATCGATCCGCTGCGCGTCGATGTGATCCTGCCCGCCGCGAAGTTCGGCACCATCAAGAAGGGCACGCGCGCTACGATTGCCCCGGAGTTGGAAGGCAACGACGCACACGTGGCGTCCGTGACGATCGTCGATCAGGTCATCGACGCGGCCAGCGGCACCTTCGGGGTGCAACTCGAGCTGCCAAATCCGGACTTCGCGATTCCGGGCGGACTGCACTGTCGGGTCCGCTTCGAGGCCGACTGAGTTTCGGATGAACGGATTCTCCCCCCTCATCCGCGTCAGCCTGGGATTGGTCCTGGTGACCTGTTCAATACTCGTCATATTGGACCTCGCCGGCTTCATGCCCGCCGAAACGGACCAGCGCATGGAGGCGCGCATTCAGCTCTGCGAAACGCTGGCCGCACAGGCGGCGGCAGCGGCCGGTAGCGACGACTTGAATTCGATCCGCGCGGCGCTGTACATGGCCGTGGAACGAAACGATGAGGTCTTGTCCGCCGCACTTCGCTCGAACGCGGGTCGCCTGATGGTGACTTCTGGAGATCACGCAACTGCGTGGGGTCCGGATCTCGAAAAGGAATCCAATGCGACGCACGTCGCCCTCCCCATGTTGCGCAACGGCAAGCCGTGGGCCGATCTCGAAGTGCGCTTTCGCGATGTTGCAGCCCGCGGGCCGTTAGAAGCCTTGTGGCAGCGACCGCTCGTGCGCCTACTCGCCATCATGGCTGCGACCGGCTTCTTCGCATACCTGGGCTACATGCGACGCGCACTGAAACACCTTGACCCGTCCTCGGTTATTCCCGCCCGCGTCCAAGGAGCACTCGATGCGATGGCCGGCGGCGTGCTGCTGCTCGACCAGAGCGAGCGGATCGTGCTCGCAAACGCCGCGTTCGTGGAGACGTTCGGCGAACGCGCCTCGGCGCTGATGGGCAGACGCGCGTCCACGCTCGAGTGGACTCGCTGCGACAGCAACTACCGCATGCCCTGGGTCGAAGCGATGGAGGGCTCCAAGACTATCGAAGCGAAGGTCATCCTCGAGGACGTACTCGGCGAACAGCGCTCACTGGTGGCCCGCTGCTCGCCAGTGCTCGACGGCTGGGATCGCGCCAAGGGTGTGATCGCAACATTCGATGACGTGACGGAGCTGGAGCGCAAGACGCAAGAACTGGAAGAAGCCCTCGCGACGCTCGAAAAGTCGCAGGAAGAGATCAAGGAACAGAACAAGGAACTGGGATTCCTGGCCCACCACGACCCATTGACGGGCGCATCTAACCGACGCTTCTTCATGGAGCGCTTCGGCGGCGAGTTTGGCGAGGGCATTGATCGACAGGTCTGTTGCGTGATGGTCGACATCGATTTCTTCAAGAAAGTGAACGACGAGCACGGACATCAGGTCGGCGACGAAGTCATTCGACGCGTATCTGAAGCCTTGATGAACGAAGTGCGCTCCGATGACAACGTCTGCCGTTACGGCGGCGAGGAGTTCTGCCTGGTGCTTCAGGACACCGATGTCTTGGGTGCGGCCGCGACGGCAGAGCGTATTCGCGGACGAATCGACTCGCCCGGCTTCGCGCGCGTACCCATCACCGCGAGCTTCGGCGTCGCTTCGATCCAGTTCGGCGCCAAGTCGCTCACGACGTTGATCGACCAGGCCGACCAGGCGCTCTATGCATCCAAGAACAACGGTCGCAATCAGACCTCGATCTGGAAGGGGAAGGACGCGCTCGAGCGCTTCGTTCCCCGGCGAATTGAAACCCAAGGACATCGCAAAGGAGACGAATGATGGACCCCAAAGAGGCCAACCCAAACCTGCCGCCCGCCGCCTACGCAAACTTCATGCGCGTGGGTCAAGACCGCGCGGAGTTCTTTCTGACCTTCGGCCAGGTCGTGCAGGGGCAATCCCAGGGACCGGCAACGGGTGCGCATCTCCTGGCGTCTTTCGTTACCGCGCCCGCGCATGCCAAGGCGATGGCGAAGGCGCTCGCTGATGCGGTCGCCCGCTACGAGGCCAACTTCGGAGAAATCATCCTGCCGGCGGCGCCGCAGCCCGCGTCGAACGGCACCGCACCCCCTGCCCGCGCGAGGCGCGCCTAGATTCCGCTGCCTGCCCTCCTTTTACACCATCTA
>JAAELY010000288.1 GCA_024226335.1 bacterium | reverse complement strand
CGCGCGGACTGCACCATTTCGTTGAGTGCGTCTTCGCTCAGGAAGGCGGCTTCGCCTTCACTCTCATCGAAACCGCTGAGTGCCGAAACTCCTTCGTCGGAAGCGTAGACCTGAGGTTGGATTACGATCATCGTCAGGTCGGCCTGTCGGGAGATCAGCGTGTTGGCGTAGATCGGATTGGCGAGCACTTGCGCGCGCAGGTGGGCGAGGTCCTCCGCGTTCTCAGGCCAATCCACCATCAGTTCTTCGACGATCAGTCGCTCCTGATCTCCGCGCGTCGATCGCGCGTTGATCAAACTCGTGATGTCGTCGACATAGGGGAGTTCATTCTCGAGGGCGGTGTGGAACGCACGAAGTGTTTCGAGAAATTCCAGATCGAAGACCTCTGGCGGGGCGAGTGCGATCACGAGTGTGTCGTCGCGTTCGAATTCCGAGCGAAAGTCGTCGTAGATGGACAGGGCGGGATCGTCGGGCTGTAGCATCGCCTCGGTCGAAAAATCGGCTCGGAGTTCGGGAAGTTGGCCTATTCCGATGGCGCCGACGGCCAGGCTCGCCGCAATGACCAGAAACGGATGGCGGCAGACCCAGGTGCCCCAGCGCTGAAACAGGAATCCGGCTCGATCGCGGAAGTTCCTGTTCTTGCTCATTATCTTGCTCATGCTCTGGACCTCGCTAGAATATGGATACTGATTATATCGGATAGTGGAGAGTACTACTATCTATACAATTCGCAACCGAATCCAGGGGAGGCCATGCGAATCTCGGAACTGAGCCGCCAGACGGACGTACCGGTCACCCGGATCAAGTACTACATCCGCGAGGGTCTACTGCCACCCGGCGAACGCAGCCAGCGCAACCAGGCCACGTACGGGGAGGCCCACATCGACGCCTTGCGCTTGATCCGAGCGCTACGCGAGACGGCGGGCCTGTCCGTGGAAGCGGTGGGGGCCGTGATCGCAGAACTCAAGCGACCGTGGGCGGACGCGAATCCGATCAGCGCAGCGCTGGACAAGGTCTACCCGTTGCCCGATCGAAAGCGTTCCGAGAGCGAAGAACAGGCTTTCGCGCTCTTGCGCAAGGAAATCGCGGAGATGATGCGGGGCTTGACCTGGACTCTCGGGGACGAAACGCACTGGAACATCGATCACCTGACCGACACGATGATGCAGCTTCGCGAGCACATTCCCCCGGGGATATCGGTCGAGACGCTGGGGCGTTTCGCCAATCTGGCCTGGGCCATCTCCGAGGCATGTTATGCCGGTTTCGAAGACCATGTCCCCAGCCCCGGAGATGATCTCGTCGATCCCACACGACGGGCCATTATGGGAACCATCCTCATCGAACAGTTGATTTCGCCCCTGGTCCGAAGCGCGCTCGCACTTCGTTCCCGCCACATCGGCGCGGGAATCAAGCCACCGCCCAGCTAGATGCCGGGATCTATACTCAGACTCTGGAAGCGAGTTTAGGCCGGTGCCCCTGCGAATGCCGGGCGGAGGTTTTCAGGATAGAATTCGCAGACAATCGCAATTCTGGCAATCGTCGTGACGAAGGAGCCCATGAGTTGATCCCGAACAAGGAAAAATCGCGGTGATGTGTCCATTCGCGCACGGGAATGAACTGCGAGTCGATGCCATGACGAAGACTGGTCATCGCCCCGGTCGAACCCGCGCCTTGTTGGCCGCGATCCTGCTCGTCGTCTGCTGGCCGAACCTCGGGCGGTCCGCTCCTGCCGGGACGCAGGAAGAACTTCGCGAAGAGACGCTGGCAATACTCGACTCCCTCTCCGGCTTGATCAGTCGCGGCGCAGATCAGATCACCGAAGAAAGCCAGGATCCCACCATTCACAAACGAGCACTGCTCTGGAAGTTGCGAATGATTCCGTACGCTCAGGACGCGGCATTTCTCGATGACCCGCGGCACGCATACGGCGCGCTTCTGGGAGTCACGATTTCTCAACGGCTTTATCTTACCGAAGGAGATGGGCGGAAGATCTTTGGAGACCAGCAAGCCTACGCTGTGCAGGCGGCGAAGGCTGCCGAGGCACAGGCCCGAGCCATCGGTTCCGGCTTTTTCACCGAAAAGGACCTGGAGCGGTTGAGCCTGCACGCCGAGAATTTGATACGCAAGCGTCCGATTGTCGGTTCCGGGTTCTCCGTTCCATCGATTGGGTTGTCACGGACTGATGCGAAGCAAGGTGGATTCGACTGGCTGCTGCGGGTGCCGATGGTTCCGTTCAAGGCCCTTACCGGTGTTAGCGATGGGGCAACCGCGATCAGGGACTTCAACGACACGGCGCTCCGCTTCTCGGCGATTGTCGAGGCGCTACCTGAGCAAATCCGCTGGCAGCTGGAATTGCTCGCTTTCGACTTCGAGAATCGTGCCACCGTTCGACGATCGCTCGCAGCTGTGGAGTCGTTGAGTACTTCCGCTGGGGTCGCGTCCGCGGCCATGGAACGCTTGCCCAAAGAACTCGAAGCGTTAGTTGGCCGGTCCGATGGAACGATCGCTGGAGTGAAAACGATCCTCGCCGAGGCCAGGGCATTGATCGCGCCGCTTCAGGCCGCCACCGACAGCCTGCGCGACGCGGGGCTCGCCTGGAACGAGGTGGTTCGTGGTAGCGATCGCGATGGGGAGGGATTCGAGGGGCGCCCATTCGATATTCGCGAGTGGGAAGCAACATTGAAAGAGACTTCGCGCGCCGCCGGGGAACTCCGGCAGCTCGCCGTGGAGTTACGAGAACTCGATGCAGGTCTTGAGGACGATGCCATCAAGATGGGATTGCTGCGAACCGTAGATCAGGCGCAGAGCAGAGCGCGGGACCTCGTCGATCACGCAGCCTTGCGCGTCTTTCAGGTCGGTCTGGCCTTCTTCGCGTTGCTCTTCATCTATCGACTGATGTCTTGGGTGCTCGCGCGTTCTCCCGACACTCGAGATGCGTGAGTTCATCCAGGAGAAAACATGTTTTTCACCCCCGGAAATTCGGCCCTCGCGATCACTTCCATACTGCTCGCGTGCCTGTCATTCGCAAAGGTCAGTGAGGCCGCCAAGCCAAACATTGTGATCTTCGTAGCCGACGATCTCGGCTGGGCTGATGTGGGCTTCCACGGGGAAGAGTCGATCGAGACTCCATCTCTCGACCGTCTCGCCCGCGAGGGAGTTCAACTCGACCGTTTCTACACCACGCCTATCTGTTCGCCGACGCGCGCGGCACTCATGACGGCTCGCGACCCGATGCGTCTCGGCATCGCATACGGGGTCATCATGCCCTGGCACACGATCGGCGTACATCCCGCCGAGCGTTTCATGCCCCAGAGCTTCCAGGCCGCCGGATATCAGACGGGTATGGTAGGCAAGTGGCATCTAGGTCATGCGCAGATGACCTACCATCCGAACCGACGCGGATTCGATCACTTCTACGGCCATCTCCACACCGAGGTCGGCTACTTCCCGCCGTTTGCGAATCAAGGTGGACGGGATTTTCAGCGCAATGGAGAATCGATCGACGATCAGGGCTATGAGACCTTCCTGCTGGCTGACGAGGCCTCGCGCTGGATTCGCGAACGAGACAAGGAGAAGCCGTTCTTTCTTTACATGCCGTTCATCGCACCGCATACACCACTGGACGCTCCGGAAGACTTGAAGCAGAAGTACGCCGATCTCGATGACGATCGAAAGCCCGCCCGAAGCCGCAACACCGATCTGACGCGCAGGATCAGCCGCCTCATGCTGCAGAAGAGTGCCAGGCCGATGTACGCGGCGGTCGTTGACGCCATGGATCAAGCGATCGGACGGGTTCTCGATACACTCGATGAGCAGCAATTGGCCAACGACACGATCGTGCTCTTTTTCAGCGACAACGGCGGCGCGGCCTACGCGACGGGTGGAGCTGACAATGTTCCGCTGCGGGGAGGAAAGGGCGAGACCTTCGAAGGTGGAATCCGCGTCGTGGCCGTCATGCGTTGGCCGGGCAAGTTGAAGGCGGGGAGTTCGTTTGACTCGATCATGTCGGTGATGGATGTCTTTCCCACTCTGGCGGCGGCCGCGGGTGTCGAGGCCCAGAGTTCGTTTGACCGCGACGGCCAGGATCTGTGGCCGGCGCTTCGAGACGGTCGGAAGCTCGCGCGAGACGAGTATCTGTTCTTCGCTTCCGAGACGCCGATTCACGGCAGCTTCAGCCTGACGGCGTTTGATGACGACTGGAAGCTCGTGCAAGAGGTGCGTCAGGGGCTTCTTTCTGCAGACGTGACCAACTACCTGTTTCGCATCGCCGACGACCCGTATGAAACGAACAACCTGGCATCCGAGAACCCCGACGTCGTCGCGACTATGGCGGATGCGATTCACGTGTGGCGGCAGCGCTATCCGGTCGCGGGCACGCGCAACGAACTCGTCCCCCCACCGGGGTGGCGAGCACCGCGAGACTGGACGAGCTACCCGATACCCCTTGACGCACTCCAGGATGCACCTGCGTCCGGAATGCCTCCGCCATTCGCGATCCGCCCACTCGACTGGCAACACGGAGAGGCCGGTCGACTCATCTACGATTGTGAACCTGTCGAGTTTCTCGGCGGTGGGTTGTGCAAGTAGCCGCACCGTTTCACACTCCCGGCTTTCGAAGGCTGATTCCCGCGATCGGAACTCTGGCTCTGGTATTCGTGGCCGCAGTTTCGAGTGCGGCCGAGAGGCCACCGCGCAACCCGTACCTCGCCGATTCTACCTATCCGCTCGGGCACGGCGAATCGGCGCAACAAGACGCACTCGATGTGGCTGGCCCCGAGGATCCCGGTCCGTCACTGGCCGCTTCTGAGATCCAGTATACCCACGTCGGGCCCGCTCATTTCGGCGCCTATACCTCGACTCCCTACTCCGATGGTCGGCGCGTCATTTGGAGCAACGGTATCGATCGCATCGTGAAGACGGACTTCGAATCTTATGCAGTACTGGCGACGCGCTGGGTTCCGGGTGCCCCTCGCTATCTGGAAAGCGAAGCGGAGGCGTCGATCAACGCTTTCGACGAATCCAATGAAGGTGCGTTCGCGATTTGGCGGGCTTTTCGGGAAGCCTCAAAACTGCGTAACCTCTCGAGCGTGTACACCGTGCTCGGCGTCGACAATACCTACTACATTGCGGACAAGAACGGCTCGATTACCGCCTATGGGGACGCGGACCCCGAAGATCCGGCCTCTGCGATCGTCGAGAAAGCGTTCTTCCGGTTTCCGGAATCGGTCACTGGCTTTGCAGTCGGCATGAACATGTCTTTCGACGGCTGGCTGATTGTGCCGACCGAACACGGTTACGTGCTTGCCGTCTCGCGGGATCTGAAGGAACATCACGTCATCCGCTTGCGGCACAGCGAAGGCGCCGAGAACAAGGCAACTCGTCCGACGGGCTACGGCTGGGTGCGCAACGGGGTTGCGATCGACGAGAGCGGTGGGCTCTATATCGCTTCGCAGGAGCACATGCACAAGCTGGTGTGGACCGGCTCACGGCTTTCAACCGATCCCGACGACGGAGCTTGGACGGCTCGCTATCTGAACGGCTGGGGTCACGGAACCGGTGCCACGCCTAGCTTGATGGGATTTGCTGAAGAGGATCGCTTCGTCGTAATCACCGATGGCGAACCGTTGATGAACATCTTGCTCTTGTGGCGCGATGCGATCCCGGAAACCTGGCAGACGCTTGCTGGAGCGCCCGACCGGCGCATCGCCGGTCTATTGCCGACCGATATGGATGCCCCGGATCTCGATGAAATCCAATCTGAACAATCGGTCGTGGTCGCCGGTTATGGCGCCCTGGTCGTCAACAACAATCCGCGCAACGTACCGTGGTATCTACCCGATCGAGCGGCAACGTTACTGATCAGCTACCTGGGGAGCGAACCTGCCTATCAGCCCTTCGGCGTGCAGAAGTTTCGATGGGATTCCACCACCCAATCTTTGCGCAAGGCGTGGGTCAATCGAGATGTGAGTTCTCCCAGCTGCGTCCCGATCGTCAGCTACCCGAGTGATCGCGTCTATTTCATAGGCGCGCGCGAAGATCGCTGGACGCTCGAAGCGCTCGAGTGGAGCGACGGCCGTTCCGCATTCCACACCGAGATCGGCGGTCAACGCTACAATCCGCTCTTCTCGGGCACGCTACTCGATGAGTATGGCCGTGTGCACTACGGAACGCCCTGGGGTCGGGTGCGACTCGTTCCTCACACGGTTGGGGAACTCAGGCCAGACTGAGTTCGCCCGCCTCCTTCGTACCTCGGCTTCCGGAACGGATCCGCCGAACTCTCCCGTTCAGAAGCCGCGCAGACTCGCGTAGCGGTCTTTGTGGTAGATCGCGTCGCCCAGAGTGAACTCGGCGGCCTTGGCGCGTTTGAAGAAGAGGCCGATTTCTTCCTCGTCCGTCATTCCGATGCCCGCGTGCATCTGGATCGCTTCTCGGGCAATCAAGTTCGCGACATCCGAGCAACGGGTTTTGACTGCGCTGGCCATCTGCGAAACGTCCGGCCGGTCTTCGTCCAGGGCGGTCACGGCTTCTCGTACCACGGAGCGTGCGAGTTCCAGATCGCAGAACATATCGGCGGCGCGGTGGCGCAGCGCCTGGAATGAGCCGATCTTGACGCCGAACTGCTCTCGG
>JAAELY010000287.1 GCA_024226335.1 bacterium | reverse complement strand
GTCCCAGAAACTGAGCTTCCAGGTCCTCGAGCACCGCCCGCAGCTCACGCAGCACTGGGAAGTGCGCGAGCTTGAGCGTCGCGTACCCGCCGAAAAACATCACCAGAAACGTGCCCGCGAAGACCCAGGGCTTGTTGATGCGATACACCCCGCCGGCATTGTCGATGAGCGTGGCGACCGCCCAGCCCAGCAGCAGCAGCGTGGCGGCGCAGGTCCATAGCCAGCCTTCGTACTTCCCGCGCAGGAACGTCAGCCGCTGCCTCACGGCTTCGGCGAGGCTCGCGTCCATCTGGTCGAGCTTTCCGACCTGGCCGATCAGATGGATCCCGAAGGCGGTGAAGCCGACGGCCAGCGCAGTCACCAGCGCATGCACGGTCAGCATCGGCACGTTCGAGCTGTAGCCCGCCAGGTTCACACCCTGTAGCACGAGTGTCGCCAGCAACATGGCCAGATACATCCAGAGATGGCATTTGAGAGTCGAGGTCACGCGCCCGACACGCGGTCGTAGCGCGCTCGCGATCTGTTCGCGGCTCATCGGTTCATCCTCCTGTCGTTCGGCCCAGAGACGCTCGATCAGGTCGTCTCCGTTGCCGTTTCCGTTGTTGTTCTCGGTCATCGTCATGACGCTCTCCCTGGCGTCTGAACAGCAGCCGGCGAGCTCGTCAGCCACTCTCTGAGTTGTCGCTTGATCCGCACGATGCGGACGCCGACGTTCTTGCGGCCGAGCCCGGTCATCTCGGCGATCTCCTGGTGGGTGTGCTGCTCGAGGTAAAGCAGGATCACTGCGCGGTCCAACTCGCGGAGCCGGCGGATGTAGCGCTGGAGCCGTCCGACGTCGGGGTCGGATCCGGGCGTTCTCGCGGCCACCGGGCTCGTGTCCGACAGTGGCGTCGCGACAAGCCGCGACCGGCGAGAACGACGCTCCATCAACGCCGTATTGAGCGCCACGCGGTACATCCAGGTCGAAAAGCGCGAGCCACCGCGAAAGGACGGGAACGATCGCCAGAGCTGCATCAGGATCTCCTGCTGCAGATCCTCGCGTTCCGCCGGCTGCTCGGCGTACATCGCGCTCACCTTGCGGACGATGCCCTGGTGCGCCTCGACGAGGTCCAGGAACTCACACTGTCGGTCGCTCTGCAAATTCG
>JAAELY010000286.1 GCA_024226335.1 bacterium | reverse complement strand
GGGGCCGTGTTCCTTGATCGTGTTGACGCAAGAAGCGGCGATGATCTCGAGTGCTTCGTCCCATTTCGCCCGACGGAATCCGCCCTTGCCCCGGGCCCGCTGCCAGCGCGCACGCGCGACGGGATCGTTGGTCAGGGATTTCCAGGCATCGACGGGGTCGTCGTGTTGGGCCCGCGCCTTGCGCCAGAGGTCGATCAGCGCGCCGCGAATGTACGGGTATTTCACTCGCAACGGGCTGTACAGGTACCACGAGTACGAGATGCCACGCTGGCATCCACGCGGTTCGTAGGGCGGCAGCTTGGGATCGATCTCGGGATAGTCGAGCCCCTGCATCTCCCAGGTGACGATGCCGTCCTTGACGTGGATTTGCCACGTGCAACCGCCGGTACAGTTGACACCGTGGGTGCTGCGGACGATCTTGTCGTGCTGCCATCGGTTGCGGTAGAACTCCTCCCACCCCCGCGAGCCCGCATCGACCTTGTCCTTGATCCAGCGATTGCTACCCATCGTGATCAGCCCTTCCCTTCCAGGGGAGAATCGGGTACGAGGGGTCGTCGCACGGCGCGGAAGCGATTGCGCCAGGCCACGTCGAACAGCACCAGCGCTCCGGCAGTCCCGGCCATGCCGAGCAGAATGAAGATC
>JAAELY010000285.1 GCA_024226335.1 bacterium | reverse complement strand
GCCAGGGCCTCGAACAGGAGTTCAACAGCCTCGATGCCCAGCGGGAAGCTGCCGAGAGCTATATCGCCAGCCAGCAGCACGACAACTGGATCGCGCTCCCCGACCGATACGACGACGGTGGATTCTCTGCCGGAACAACCGACCGACCGGCATTGAAGCGGCTCCGGGCCGATATCGAAGCCGGAAAGCTCGACTGCGTGATCGTCTACAAGTTTGATCGCCTGTCGCGGCGCATGCTCGATTTCTTCCAGTTGCTCGACGAGTTCGAGCGGCATTGCGTCAGCTTCGTTTCCGTGAGCCAGCGATTCGACACGAGCACACCCGTTGGCAAGATGACCATGAATATCCTGCTCTCTTTCGCAGAATTCGAGCGGCTGATCATCGCCGATCGCACAAGGGACAAGATCCAAGCCGCTCGCCGCCGTGGCCGTTGGACCGGAGGTCGCCCGCCACTGGGGTACGACACTGTCCCCGAGGGCGGCCGCATCGTGATAAATAAGACCGAGGCGGAGCAGGTCAAATCGATCTTCCAGCTCTACGTCGAGACGCCGTCCCTGGTCCAAGTCTCCCAGGAACTGAACCCTCGCGGGTGGCGGCAGAAGTCATGGGTCGCGAAAACAGGCCGTCCGTGCGGTGGCGGCAAATGGAACAAAGTGAATCTTCGTTCCCTACTCAAGAATTCCCTCTACACCGGCAGACAGAGGCTGGGCGACGAGACTTTCGAAGGTGACCACGATCGGATCGTGCCGCAAAAGCTGTTCGATCAGGTCCAGCGCCTAATGGTCGGAAACCGATCGGACGGCGGCGCGAGAGGCAAGAACCGACACGGATTCCTGCTGCGGGGCTTGCTGCGCTGTTCCGCCTGCGACGCCGCGATGATCCCACATCCGACGAAGAACCATGGGCGAGTGTATCGCTATTACAGCTGCACCGGAGCCCAGAAGCAGGGCTATGCGACGTGTCCCTCGAAATCCGTCAACGCCGACAAGGTCGAAGCTTTCGTCGTCGATCAGATTCGGCGCATCGGCGCCGACCCTGCACTCCAGGACGAAACGTTTCGGCAGGCTGTGGCCCAGGT
>JAAELY010000284.1 GCA_024226335.1 bacterium | reverse complement strand
TTGACGACAGCTCTCGACGGCCCCTCTTCAACACGCCGCCATCGGAGCAAGCGCGACGCGCATCAAGAAGTCGTGCACCGGCGCGCACTTCCCTGGTGAGCGCGGCCGGGATCGAACCGGCGACCGGCGGATTAAGAGTCCGCTGCTCTGCCAACTGAGCTACGCGCCCGGGCGCATGATAGCGAGTCCTGTGGGCGCCGCGAGGGGAAATCCTCGCCAGGAGGCAGGTTTGGCGCCAGGGGGGCGCGGCGGCCCACGCGGGGCCGGGCTAGACTTCGCGGCAATGCTAAAACTCGACCTCGTGGCCCTTGTCTCCCCCTCTTTCCCTTCTCCTCATCTGGTATGGCACAGGAAGGCTGGAGTCCGATCCGGACGCTGGTCGATCGCGCTGCTCTGCCTGCTGTGGATCCTCGGCGGCTGCGCGGTTCGGACGCTTCCGGTCGAAGAGGCCGCGACGCCCCTGACGAGCGAGACCTTCCGCCGTACGCTCGACATGTATTTGTATCCCGACCGCCTGGACCGCCGGGTTCTGGTCGGTTCGCTCGACGCGCTCGAGAGTCGCTTCGACTCGGTGCGCTTCGATGACGATGAGGAGAACCAGCAGGGCATCCTGACGGTTGGCGAAGCCAAGGTGACCGTACCGGTTGCTCCCACCTTCGAACGCGAACAGTACCGACGCGTGCTCGCGCGGGCGCTGCACTTCGTGGCTCGAAATCTCCGCGAAGAGATCAAGCCCGATGAGACGCTCGAACTGATCAGCCTGCGCGGTGCGCTCAACGCGCTGGACCGCTACTCCACTGTGTTCTCTGGGCGCAGCACCGATGACTTCAAGATCCGGTTTTCCGGAAAGCTATTTGGCATCGGCTCTCAG
The DNA here is from genome assembly GCA_024226335.1 of bacterium. Lineage (NCBI taxonomy): Bacteria > bacterium. The sequence goes on along the minus strand of JAAELY010000284.1, from coordinate 1,187 downwards.
ATCGGGCGGCGCGATGGCGACCTGATTGCGATCCATGTGTTTCCCGACAGCCCGGCGGAACGCGGCGGCCTGAAAGACGGCGATGCGATCATCACCGTGGACGGCGATCCCACCCAACCTCTCAGCCTGCACGAGGCCGTCGATCGGATTCGCGGCGAGGTTGATACGCAGATCGTTCTGGGCGTGCGACGCGGTGAGGAAAAGGAAGAACTCGAGATCACCATTACGCGCGGCGAGGTCGTGGTTCCCAGTGTAGAGACGAAGAAGCTGAGTGACCGGATCGGCTACTCACGCATCTTCCAGGTGAGCCGAAACACCGCCGTCGAGTTCGCCGAGAAGACCAACGCCCTGGGAAACCTGGACGGGCTCGTGCTCGATCTGCGCGGGAATACCGGAGGCAGCATGACGGCGGCCTCGCATCTGGCCGATCTCTTTCTGTCGCGCCAGCTGATCCTGCGGGTGGTCAATCGCGACGGCGAACCCGCGTCGACGCGCTCACGCCAGATCGCGGGTCCAGAAGTCCTGTTTCCCTTCAAGACGGTCGTGCTCGTGGATGGCTCGACGGCTTCCGCGGCGGAGATTCTCTCCGGCGCCATGGCTCCGCTGGGGCATGTGACCATCGTCGGGCAGACGACCTTCGGAAAGGGCCTGATCCAGCAGGTCATCCCCTTGCCCGACGAGAACCTGCTCAAGCTCACGGTGGCGGAGTATCTGCTCTCGGGGGATCGCGCGATTCACGGCAAGGGCATCGAGCCCGATATCGTCCTGTATCCGGTTCCCGACAAGAGCCTCGGAGAACTCGCCGACGTGCCCGAGAACGCGCTCCCCTACATCCGCATTTCCGGTGAAGACGATACCTTCCCGATCGACTTCTCTCAGCGCATGCTGGAGATCGGCAATGAAGCCGCCATCGCGGAGACACGCATCAGCGCGAACAAGAGCATCAACGAACAGCTGGAGGACTTCGGGGTCGTCTGGCGCAGCGCGTCGAGTCAGCTTCCGTCTGAACTCGGTGCTGCGCTCGAGGTCTCGGCGACTGGGGCCGACCTGGTGGCGGGCGAGTCCTCGGTCCTGACGCTCGAGGTTCACAACCCCAATTCGTTCCCGGTACCCGACACGTGGATCGCCCTGCGCGCACCCGCGACCTACGTGCAGAACCAGCTCGTGTCGCTCGGCACGCTTCCCGC
>JAAELY010000283.1 GCA_024226335.1 bacterium | reverse complement strand
TCGAGAGCTACGGGGGCTGATCGACGCCTACATCAAAGAAGAGGTTTACTACCGCGAGGCGGTCAAGCTTGCTCTCGACCGCGACGACACGTTGATCCGCCGCCGCATGCAGCAAAAGATGGAGTTCCTTTCCGAGCCCAGCGAGAACGACTTGGCTGCCGACGATGTCGCGAGTCAAGCATTTCTGGATGACAGCAAGCCCACTTATCGCGTTCAGCCGCGTGTTGTCTTCGAGCAAGTGTTTGTCAATCCGAAGCAGGGCATGGACGTCGCAAAGCGCCGTGCTGCCGCAGTACTTGCCGCGTTGAAGTCTGGTGAGAGCCCTGCGGGGCTCGGCGATCCGACTTTATTGCCGGCGTCAAAAACACTTTCCACGCTTCGTGGCATCGAGCGCGACTTCGGCGAGGCCTTTGCTAAGGCACTCGTAACGGCTCCGGTGGATCAGTGGGCAGGTCCTGTCGACTCGGCGTTCGGTCTGCATTTGGTGCGCGTCGGCGAGCGTGCGGACGGTTACGAGCCAGACCTCGCAGAGGTTCGTGAGAAGGTGCTGCTCGACTGGCGCACGCTGCAGCGCGAAGAGTACGAGAAACAGGCCTACGAGACACTGCTCGCAGAGTACGACATATTGCTGCCCGCGCCCGAAAACAGGCCGGCGCAAACCGAGCCCGGTCCATGATGCGCGGGGCCGTCTATGTCTTGCTGCTGCTGTTAGGCCTGACGATCCCGGCTGCGGCTCACGAGCTCCGGCCTGGCTTCCTGGAAATCAAGCAGGTCGATGCCGAGGCTTGCGATTTGCGTTTCAAGGTGCCCGCGCGCGGCGATATGCGTCTGGGTCTTCATGTGCGTCTACCCGCCGAATGTTCGGATATCGGCAGGCCGCGGGTCGAACACACAGGCGGGCCTTTCTCGAGCGGTCGGCTGTTCGATGCCCCGGCGGGCTCGGCGGTAGAGACGGTTCGATTGATGGGCTTTCGGGCACCTTCACCGATGTCGTCGTGCGCGTGGAGCAGGTCGGCGGTTGGGTCCAGGCGGCACGCCTCCCCCCCGACCGAACCTCTTTCACTATCGCCACTGAGCCGACTTGGTTCGACACGGTACGGACATACTTCTTTCTCGGTGTTGAGCACATGCTTCTGGGCATCGATCATTTGCTGTTTGTGCTGGCGCTTCTGCTGCTCGTTCGCGACGTCTGGATGCTGGTCAAAGTCATCACCGCTTTCACCGTCGCTCACAGCATCACGCTGGCCTTGGCGGCGCTGGGCTGGGCGAACATTCCTCAGGCACCGGTCGAGGCCGTAATTGCGCTCAGCATCATGTTCGTGGCCGCGGAGGTTCTGCGCCAGAGCGGGCCGGAGACGAATTTCACGAAGCGGGCACCCTGGATTGTCGCCTTCGCATT
>JAAELY010000282.1 GCA_024226335.1 bacterium | reverse complement strand
TCTGGAGCGTGATCGAGACCGCTCGCCAGCAGAACGTGCCCGTCTTCGCATTCCTCGCCCGCGCACTGGATGCACACCTCCGAAAGGCGGAAGCGCCCGTGCTCCTGACGTAGATCCGTCAGGACCCGTGAACGCTTACCGACGAACTTCCACTGTCTATTTCGGCACTTGGATCAGCACCTCCCGAAACACGTGCTCCTCCCTTTCTGCACGCTCACTGTCCTCGAATGCACGGGCCTGGATGCGCCCCGTGAGGCGCCCGTGCTCGGAGACAGGATACGTGTCAAACGCACGTCGAAGGCCGAGCGTTGCGTTTTCGCTCATAAGACGACACACAAGTGCCTTTGGTTCTTCAGCGCTTCGTTCGACGTGGGGGCGGCGGGTAGGGCACGCGCAGATCCATACGGCCGCTGGGAGGAGCGTCAAACGTGATCGTTGCGGTACGGGCGCGCTTCGATACTCGCACCTCGGGGCCGAGTCGGTACGCATTTCGTGCCTTCTCTGTCTCGCGCACGACAAGGCCGTGATGCTCGAGCGTACGCAGATTCGCTCTCACGGTCGAAATCGGCACGTTCAATCGATCGGAGATCATCCGCGCCGTCAGCGGTCCCTCTGCCAGGCCGATCAACAAGTGCTGGCGAGTCTCTCGTCGCAGAACGAAGACGACGTCGAGCACCCTGCGATCGGACATGACAGATCCGTCGGGAGTTGGGATGGCTCGGATTCTCTCCATCGCCCTTCCCGAAGTCAAAGCTGGCCGAGAGTTATCCACTGTTCTTATGTCCGAATGACTGTGACTCCCAGCACAATGTTCCATGCGATCTCATAAGAGCTGCAACGCCACCCGACGCCGAGCACCACAGGGACACGTCCTGACGCATTTCGGCATGTCAGTCGTTTGTGCTCTGTTCGTCCTCTGTTCCCGCGGATTCGCTCAGCGGTCGTCGGAGGATGTCGTCCGGTTTCATTCATGAGCCGACGCATCAAGCGGCCTCTCGATAGTACGAGCCAAGAAGGCCACCAAGCCGATCACGACGTTGAACCACTCCTACGTCGCATTCTGGAACACCATCGATCAGCTGGTTCCCTAGTCCCTGGTGCGGGCGCTCAAGGTGATAGTGCTCGACGAACTCGTGAATCGACCTGCGCAGGTGGCGCTCGCCCAGCGGGATGATCCGGCCCAAGCATTCTGACTTGATCGACAGCACGAATCGCTCGGCGTATGCATTCAGGTTCGGGCTGCGCGGAGGAAGACGCACGGCTTCGACTCCCCCACTCTTCAGGATCGCCCTGAATGCCGCCGTGAACAGCGGATCGCGATCCAGGATCAGATGCGACTTCCCTCGCAGGAATCCATCGCACGAGTCGATCAGATTGCGCGCAATCTGCGCCATCCAACGACCGTCCGGCACGGGCTTGATCCCCGCGATCTCCACGCGCCGTGTGGAGAGATCGATCGCGAAGAACACCAGGTATCGTGTCAGGCCGAGCCTGCTCCATACTTCAACCGTGAAGAAGTCAGCCGCAGCGAGTCCCGCCCAATGCGCCTTCAGGAACTTCGACCACGGCATGTGCTTGAGACGTTCGGGCGCGGGCTCGATGCCGTTCTCCAGCAGGATGCGCCGCACGCTCGACTTGGAGACCTCATGCCCGAGTTTCCTGAGTTCTCCGACAATGTGGCCGTAGCCCCAACCCTCGTTCTCTTCGGCCATTCGTACCACGAGTGACCTGATCTCCTCGACGATCCTCGGCCTGCCTGGCCGACGGTTCGCGCTCCCGTCGTACTTCCGCGCGATGAGCTCACGGTGCCACCTGAGGATCGTATCTGGCGTCACCATGGTCAACAGCTCACGCAGTACGCCTCGCCCCAGCCGCTTGCCCTTTGCGGCGAGCCGACGTCGCTGATCATCGTTCAGCCGCGGCTGTCGTCCATGCACCTCCCGGAAGATGCGCAACTGCTCTTCGAGGAAGTCGATCCGGGCCCGCTGCTCCTCATTCAGCCAGCCGGCGATCGCGAGGAGCAGCATCCGAAGCGGCATGTCCAGCATGCGGTCATCCTACCGTGCCAGAAGCCCCCACTTCCCGTCGGAATCCGATGGTCGCTGCGGCAATGCATCCCCAGATCATGCCGGCACTTGCAGGCCGGCTGACAAATGGAACCACACG
>JAAELY010000281.1 GCA_024226335.1 bacterium | reverse complement strand
CCTCGCGTGCGAGATCGCCGTCCGCCAGCGGATACCAGGGAATAAAGCCGATGCCGTTCGCCTCGCAATAATGGAGCACGTCTTCGTACCGGCGTTCCACGAGATTGTAGTGGTTTTGTACGGTCGCGACCGGAAACACCTCTTGCGCCGCACGAATGTCGTCGACCGAGGCTTCGCTCAAGCCCACATGGCCGCACCAGACCGTCGTCGATCAGCCCGCGCACGGCAGCGAACTGGTCGTCCCGCGGGACATTGGGGGCGATGCGGTGGAACTGCCACAATGCGATTTGCGGCACGCCAAGCTTGTCGCAACTCCTGATCGCTTCCGCGCGCAGATGGGCCGGATCGCCGTTCACGATCCAGGCGCCCGCGCGGGGCCGCTCCAGCCCGGCCTTGGTCGCGATCAAGAGGCCATCATACGGATAAAGCGCCTCGCGGATCAGCATCTCGGAGACGTCGGGACCATAGGAGTTTGCGGTATCGATGATAGTTTACATGGAGCGGGAAGACGTTCCAGTGCCCGGATCGCTTCCGCGCGATCCTCGGGCTCCCCCCAGATGCCCTTGCCTGTGATACGCATGGCGCCGAAAGCGAGACGATTGACGGAGAGCTCTCCGCCGATCGTGAACGTGCCGGGGCGGTGTGCGTCGGGATTCATCCGATCTGTGTTCATGACTTGCCGCTGTGTTGTTTGCCGCCGTGTTGTTT
>JAAELY010000280.1 GCA_024226335.1 bacterium | reverse complement strand
CGAGAAGCGGGAGTCGCCGCCTGAGCAAGAAGCGTGATCCGATCGCAGATCCGTAGATCTGCAGAGGGTCGCGCGACGCAGCGCAGGCGGATGCATCGCGCTTCGCAGCCGCAGCCTCCCTGTGCAGAGGTTCCCTAGGTCGGTGTACCGAAGACGTCCCGCAGGTGCCGGTTGACGAGTTTGCGCTCGGGATCGAGTTCGCGACGCACTTCCTGGAAGTCGCGCCAGCGCGGGTAGAGTTTTTCCAGGCGACCGGCATCGAGCGTGTGTAGCTTGCCCCAATGCGGGCGTCCCTCGTACTTCCAGAAGATCGGTTCGATCTCGTTGAAGTAGGGACGGTAGTCCTCGTCAGCAAACTGGTGAATGGAGATCGAAACTCCATCTCGCTGATAGAACTGGCTCAACCAGACGTCATCGCGCTTCACGTAGCGGAACTCAATCGGAAAGACCACCGGAATCCGGCGTTCGCGGATCGTCGCGAGGATCTCGCGCAGACAGTCCGGTCCGACTTCGGCGGGAACGGTGTATTCCATTTCGCGGAAACGCAACAGGCGAACGTGCGGTAGCACTCGGTGCGATGGACCGATACGGACAGATTCGGTTCCCGCGGCCACCGCACGCAGGACCTGGTCGTAGGCAAAACTCCCGATGACCGGCCAGCGCCCGACCCAGCGATACGCGTCGCGTAACGCACGGATCGAATCCGGATCGTCTTCGACCTCGGAACTGACTTCGTCGGGATCGGTGGCCTCGTCTACCGCGAGCACCAACGACAACGTAGAGTGCGGAAACGCGTAGAACTCGAAATGGCGCAGGCGATCGCGTCTCTCTTCAATGGTTTCGAGCACGTCTTCCAGGGGTTCAAAACGTGCCCGCTCGACCAGTCGGATCTGCTTTCGATTGCGGATCCTCATACGCGTAACCACACCGAGCGCACCCAGTGAACAGCGCGCGGCGTGAAAGATCTCCGGATTGCGTCGAGAATCACAGGTGAGCAGATCCCCCTGCGGTGTTGCGAGGGTCAACTCGCTCACATAGTGAGAGAGCGAACCAAACTCGCGACCCGTTCCGTGGGATGAAGTCGCGACCGCACCGCCGAGCGTCTGGTAGTCGATATCGGGAAGATTGGGTTGCGCCTGGCCTTTTTGGGCGAGCAGGGGGCCGAGGTGATGCAGGCGTGTTCCCGCCCAGACCTCGGCTTCCAGAGTCTTTGCATCGCTAGAGATCAGACCGTGGAGCAGATCGCTGGCGACCAGCGTTCCGTCGCTGGGCACGAGCGGACTGAAAGAGTGTCCCGTCCCCACAGGTCTCACGATCCCCGCATCGGAGCGCGCAAGTAGCGTGCGCAACTCGTCTTCGCTTCCAGGAGCCGCGCGCTCGCGCGGGCGACAGCTCTGATTGCCCCCCCAATTCACCCAGGGGAGCGGCTGGCCGGGAATGTACTCCGGCGGAGACTCCGGAGCGGGTCCCGTTGTTGCCGGATCGCATGCGGGCAGAAGACCCGCCGCTGCGGAGACCAGCGCTGCGTGCGCGAACTCTCTGCGCGTCAGCCCGCTCATTTTTCGAGGCCCGTCAGGAATGAGACGAGCTTGCGCATATCGTCCTCACTACAGAACGAGCAGGTTCCGAGCGGCGGCATATTGCCGACTCCCGTGATCGCATTGGCGACCAGCTTCTCGAAACCCTTCTTTCGTCGCTCCCCCCATTCGACATCGCTTCCGGGCACCGGAGCAATGCTGGGCACCATATGGCAGTGCGCACACACTCGAGAGAAGATGCGCGCCTGGCGAGGAGCGAGCCCGGGTTCGGCTGCGGTGGAATGCGCCGTAGCGAGCGAAAGCGCCAGTACGGCCGAGATCAGAATGTACTGCTTCGGAATCTTCACGCGCCGATCATACCCTTCGCGTTCGTGCATGCACGATGAGTTCAGTCGATTTCCAGAGGTCCGGAACGCGGTTGCTTCGCACGGCTCATCGCGTTTCCCGCCCCTTGCACTCCCCGCCCCGTCGCCGATCCGCCGATCCGCAGTATACCCGCCCGGAGCGGTATAGTGGCTGCACAGCCACTCATCGGACAGGAGACCCCATGGCACGCACCGTCAAGTTCGGAGTTACGCTTCCCCAGATCAAACGCTCCTGGGATGAGGCCAAGGCGGCTGCACTGGAATTCGACCGCCTGCGTTTCGACTCCGTCTGGGTCTGCGATCACCTGTACGGCGTGCCACTTCCCAATCTGCCGATCCTCGAGGCCTGGAGCGAACTGACCGCTGTCGCCGCGCTGACGGAGCACGTAGAACTGGGAACCCTGGTCACCCCGCCCTTCTTTCGCAATCCGGCGGTGCTGGCGAAACAACTGGCGACCATCGATCAGATCTCGAATGGGCGCGTGATTGCCGGCCTGGGTGCGGGCTGGTTTAAACCCGAGTTTGAAGGCTACGGTTGCGAGTTTCCGGAACTCGGCGAACGCATGCAGGCGCTCGACGAAACCTGCGAGATCCTCAAGCGACTGTTCGTGGAAGAGAAGCTCAGCTTCGAGGGCAAGCACTTCCGGACGAGCGACTGTGTGCTCGAGCCCAAACCCGTACGCCGCCCGCCGATCCTCGTGGGTGGCGGAGGTGAGCGCGTGTTGATGGGCATCGTCGCGCGTCACGCGGACATCTGGAACAACATGGCCGTGGCGCAGGCGGTTCTGCCGCAGAAGATCGAAGCACTCAAGCGCCGTTGCGGAGAACTCGACCGCGACGTGAATGAAATCGAGATCTCGCAACAGTGCACCGTCGTACTTGCGCCGGACGAAGCCAGTGGGCGGCAATTCCTGGCGAAGGCCCAGAAGATCTACGGTGGGCACATGGGTTCTGGCCTGGAGGAGCACGGCATCTGGGGTTCGCCCGATCAGGTGATCGAACGCATCCAGCGGCACGTCGATCTGGGTTGCACGAGTTTTGTGATGGAGTTCTTCGGCCGCGATACCCGCGAACCCGCGCGCCTGTTCGCCGAGAAGGTCATTCCCGCCTTCCGCTGAGCGCCGCGTTAGACTCGCCGTATGGCGACCATCGAAACGATCGAAGAACTCGAGGCGATCTACGGCCACCCCTTGGCGGCGGCGACGGTGAAGGAAGTCGATCACATCACCCCGCATTACCGCGCGATGATCGAAGCTTCGCCGTTTGTCGCGTTGGCGACCAGCGGTCCGGATGGACTCGACTGTTCGCCGCGTGGCGACATGGCCGGATTCGTCCGCGTGCACGACGAACACACCCTGATGCTGCCTGACCGGCGAGGCAACAACCGCGTCGACTCGCTGCGCAATATCGTGCTCGATCCACGGGCTGCCCTGCTGTTTCTGATTCCCGGCTTCGGCAACACGTTACGGGCGAACGGGAGCGCGAAGCTGAGCAGCGATTCCGACCTGCTGGAGTCATTCGCGGTCAACGGCAAGGCCCCGCGCTCCGTGATCGTGTTCAACGTCGAATCCATCTACTTCCAGTGTGCGCGCGCTCTGCTCCGCTCGGATCTGTGGAACTCGAACAAGCACGCCGATCCGAGCAGCCTGCCCACGGCTGGCGAGATTCTGGCCGCGTTGAGCGAGAACCGCGTCGGCGGGTCAGACTACGACGCAGAGTGGCCGGATCGCGCCAGAAGCACCCTCTGGTAGCTGCGCGGACCGCCGAAGCAGAGGGACTGGTACAATCGCTCCCAGGAGGTCTGCTTCATGGAGTTCGATGTCGTCCAGTACGCGGTGAGCCAGAACATCGCGACCGTCACACTCAATCGACCCGATGTGCGCAACGCGCTCAACTGGGCCGCATACGCTCAACTCGAGGCGGCCTTCCGCAACGCCCAGAAGGACCCCGAAGTCCGCTGCGTGATCTTGACGGGAGCCGACCCCTCCTTCTGCTCGGGCGACGACGTGCGCGAAATCATGGCGGGCAGCAGTGGTGAAGCCACGGGCCAGCGTCTACGCGCAGTTCGTCCCAGGCCCACGCCCGCGGCCCTCGCCGTGCTGGAGTGCGACCGCCCGGTGATTGCCGCGGTCAATGGTGCCGCCGTCGGCTGGGGCATGGATCTGACACTGTTCTGCGATATCCGCATCGCCTCGGAGCGCGCAAAATTCGGAGAACTGTTCATCAAGCGCGGATTGATCTCGGACATGGGCGGCCTGGGTTATCTTCCGCAGATTGTGGGTCCGTCCAAGGCCGCCGAACTCCTCTTCACCGGCGATGTGATCGATGCCAAAGAAGCCGAGCGAATCGGGCTGGTCAGCCAGGTACTCCCACACGAGTCTCTGCGCGACGCGGCCGCGGGCCTGGCGAGCCGCATCGCCGCAAATCCACCACTCGCGCTGCGCTATATGAAGGAAGGCCTGCGCCGCGCGCGCACGGCCGATGTTCACGAACTCGGCGCCTACGTCGGACAGACACTCGGCACGCTATTCGCGACCGAAGACCACAAAGAGGGCGTGGCCGCGTTCCTCGAAAAGCGCAAGGCCACGTTTCACGGCCGATAACGGGATGTCCGTCTGACGCTTCAGAGCGTGACGTTGTCCTCGTCGAGTCCGAGTAGCAGGCGCGCCGTCTCGATGTAGATCCTCTCGCTGATGAACGCGTGCTGTGTGCCCGTGTACATGTCGCGGAAGACCCGCTCCAGCCGACTGCCTTCGCGGATGGCCGAGGTGCCGGCCGCCAGGTGTACGAACTGCACGACTTCCCGACACGCTTCCGTGGCATAGGTTCCCGCCAGACGCAGATCGCGTCGCATATCGGTCGTGAGTTCCTCACCGGCCACGACCGCGTCTGCGACAGCACAACAGGTGTCGTAGACCAGGAGTCTGGCCGCTCGCCACATACCTTCGTGATGGGCGAGATTGCGCTGGAAGGTCGGTTTTTCGGCGAGTGTCGAAGGATCACCCAGGCGCGTCTTCTGTCGAGCGAGTTCGATCACGTCGTCGAGTGCGCTGCGAGCGGCACCCAGCGCCCAGGCCGCGTGACCGGCACAGGTGATCGGCATGATCCCGAGCTTGTACAGGTTCCCGCCGCGCTTGTTCTCGCGAGTGAATAGTTTGAAGGTGCGATGCTCGGGAACGAAGACGTCCTGTACGTTGTAGTCGAAGCTGCCGGTGGCCTTGAGCCCGGTCACGTGCCAGCCGTCGGTGAATTCGATCTGTGCGCGCGGAAAGATCGCGACCGTCAGCGCTGGCAGGCCCGTCGGTTCCATCACGGGTTGTCCGTCGACGATCGGAATGAAGCCGCCGACGACGTATTCCGAATGGCCGGTACCACTGCCGAAGTTCCAGCTTCCAGTCACCTGATACCCGCCGTCGATTTTCACGCCCTGGCCCTTGGGAGCGAACTCACCGGCGAGCGTCACGCGATTGGCATTGGCCGTGAACACATCCTCAAAACCCTTGTCGGGCAGAAAGGCAGCGGCAAAGGCCGCGGAGGGAAAGCACGCTATGGAGATCCAGCCCACCGAACCGTCCTGCCAGGCGAGTTCCTGCCACACATCGAGCATTTCCCGCATGCTCGGCTCGTCGCCACCCGCTTCCTTCGGGTTCATGAACTGCATGAGGCCCCGATCCCAGAGGGCATCGACGATCTCTCGCGGCAGTGTGCGCAACTGCTCCGCCTTTTCGGCCTGATTCTCCACGGTGTCGCGCAGGCTGCGCGCCTGGCTCAGCCAGTGCTCGTTCCGGTCCGCCATACGATGTCTCCGATCTCGGTTGAACTTCAGTTGACGGCGTCCGCCGCGCCCCCGTCGATGCGCAGATTTGCGCCGTTCAGATAGCCCGCTCGTTCACTGCTGAGAAAAGCGATCAGGTCGCCCACCTCTTCCACCTCTGCGATCCGACCGGTGGGATTGGGAAAAACCTCCGAGGCGATCTTGCGCTGTACGCTCGGCCAGTCTTCGCCCCATCCGCGCTTTTTCGCCATGCGCAGGAAACTCTGCTTCACCTCGCGCGTGGCGATCAACCCGGGACTGACGGTATTGACTGTAATTCCGGTGCCTTCGAGTTCTTTCATGAGGCTGACCGTCATGTTTCCGAGCGCCGCCTTCGACGCGTAGTAGGCGGGAGTTCGCGCGGCCGGCCGTTGAGATCCAATCGTCGAGATCCAGATGATTCGACCCCAGCCGGCCTCGCGCATGCCGGAAACGAAGCCCTTCACCAGACGAACTCCCGAGACCACGTTCTTCTGGTACAGATCGATCCACTCCTCGCTCGGACTTTCGAGCCAGCCGCGGCCTTCGGCCACACCGTAGCTGTTCACCAGAACATCGACTCGCTCGCGACCCTTCAGGGCTTCACGGATGACCCGTTCGGCGCCGTCGTCCTCGCGAATATCGCCGACGACTCCGAAAGCTTCGCCGCCGCTTGCGCGAATCTCGTCGACGACGCGATCGGGTTCGCCGTCGCCAAAGCCGTGCACGAGCACCGTCGCGCCTTCGCGTGCCAATACGCGCACAATCCCCTCGCCCGTACCGCGATAGCTGCCGGTAACCAGGACACTCTTGCCCGTCAGACCCAGATCCATGTCGTCAGCTTACCTCGCTGCAGGGGCAACCGTCGCCCCGATGGGACCCAGGGAATCTCTGCACAGGGAGGATTCGAGCGAGAAGCGGGAGTCGCCGCCTGAGCAAGAAGCGTGATCCGATCGCAGATCCGTAGATCTGCAGAGGGTCGCGCGACGCAGCGCAGGCGGATGCATCGCGCTTCGCAGCTGCAGCCTCCCTGTGCAGAGGTTCCCTAACGCCAGGGTTCCACCAGGATCTTGGCGTGGCGATCGGGACTCGCGAGCTCCTCGAAGGCCTCGGGCACGCCGTCGACGCCGATCTTTCCGGTGATCAGCGGATCCACGTTGATTCGCCCTTCGGCGATGTTCGTCAGCGTAGTGGAGAATTCGTCGGGCCCGTAACCCAGCACGAACTGGATGTTCAGCTCTTTGTTGATGCCGAAGATCGGTTCGATCTTGTCGACCTCCATGCACACGCCCGCGACCACCACGCGCGCATGGCGCGGTGCACCTTCGATCACCTGTTGCAGAAGCCCCGGAACACCGACGCATTCGAATACGACGCAGGGTTTGATCTGGCCCTGCGCCATCATGGCCATCATCGGATTCTCCATGTCGATGCCCTCGGGAATGGCGAGTTCCTTCCACTTCTCGTAGGGCGAGTGATCGGCCGGATTCAGCACGATGTCCGCGCCCATCTGTTCGGCCATCTCGCGTCGCTTCGACGAGAACTCCGCCGCGATGATCGGGCCCGCTCCCTTGAGTTTGAGCGCGGCAATCACGGCCAGGCCGACCGGTCCGCAACCGATCACGATCGGAACTTCTCCTCCGACCAGTTGGGCTTTTTCAACCGCGTGATAGCCAACGGCCATCGGTTCGGTCAGGGCGGCGCGATCCGTGTCGAGTCCGTTGGGAACCTCGAGAAGCATCATCTCGTTCAAGACCATCAATTCGCCGTAGCCACCCGGGAAATCGTTGGAGTAGCCGACCGCGCCCGCGCCCTGGGGTCCGAACGCGACCGGGATCGAGCACACCCGCGTACCGGGTTTCAGGGTCTGCGAGGTGTTGGGTCCGAAGTCGACGATCTCCGCGCAGAATTCGTGGCCCATGACCACGTCCCGGTTCGGGTCCATGCCCTCGCCCTGGCCGGTTCGCCGGCCGACTTCGCGCATGATGTCGGCGTGTTTGAGCATGTGCAGGTCGGAACCGCAGATGCCGCAAGCCAGAGTCTTGACCAGCACCTGCCCGGCCTCCGGAACTGGATCGGGCAAGGTATCGACGACCAGTTTGCGGTCACGCATCGTACAGGCACGCATCGAAACTCTCCTATTGAAACGCTCTGGAGCAGCATACCGGCTGGTCGGAATTCGTGCAGAGCCGCGCTGGGTTCTGATTGCCAGGTTCGACGTCGGCACGTAGATTCGGCGGATGTACGAAACGCCGACCCGCGCGGGTCACCTCGAAGTTCGCGGTCTCGAAATGGCCTTCCGCTGGTACGGGCCGCTGGAGGGACGCCCCTTCCTGCTCGTCCACGGTTTCACCGGCTCCAGTGACGATTTCAGCGATCACGTCGAAGCGCTGGCCGAGCTGGGGCCCACAGTGCTGGTCGACCTGCGTGGCCACGGTGATTCGACGAACCTGGGCGAGGCCAGCGCCTATTCCATCGACGAACTGGTCGAAGACCTTGCCGCTGCACTCGAGAGCCTCGAAATCGAGAAGTGCGATCTTCTGGGCCACTCGATGGGTGGCATGGCCACGTTGCACTTCGCCCTGCGCTATCCGGAAAAGCTGCACTCTCTGGTCCTGATGGACACGACGGATTCACCGATCGATATCGTGCCGCCCGAGCAACTGGAGAAGCTGATGAGCTTCGTCGAGAAGGCCGGCTCCGATGGATTGCTGCAGGTGGCCGCTGCTCCGGGTCGGGAACGCGCTCCGGCACAACTCGCCTACGAAGACCGCGTGGGTTCCGAACTCGCTCGGGGGCGGATCGAGAAGAAGCTGCGCGCCATGGATCCGGCGGCGTTTATCGGCTTCGGGCGATCTCTGGGGAATCGCGTGATCCTGCGCGACCGCCTGGGTGAGATCGAGTGCCCCACGCTTGTAATGGTCGGCGTCCAGGATCGGCCATTCATCGGACCTTCCCACGCGATGGTCGCGGGTATCCGCGACGCGCACCTGGCCGAGATTTCCGATGCCGCACACAGCCCGCAACTAGAGAATCCCGACGAGTGGATTGCTCAGATTCGAGCGCACCTGGAGCGCGCGCGCAGTTAGCTCGGATCTCTTGGCCGGGCGCGTCACGAGGCCAGGAGAAGCGCGGACTAGAGTCCGAGGCGCCGCGCGACGATCACCTTCATGATCTCATTCGTACCCGCGTAGATGCTCTGAACTGCGGCGTCGCAGTAATCCGCCGAGATCGGATACTCCTGCATGAAGCCGTAGCCTCCGTGGAGTTGCAGACATTCGGCGGCCACCTTCTTCTGCAGATCCGTGGTCCAGAACTTCGCCATGGAAACTTCCTTGACGATCTCATCGCCGCCGACATGGGCGGCGAGCAGGCGGTCCACGAAGACCCGGCCGATCTCGTATTCCGTTTCGAGTTCCGCCAGCTTGAACTGAGTGTTCTGGAAACTGCCGATCGGTTGTCCAAACGCCTGTCGCTGCTTGACGTACTCGAGCGTGTCGTCGAGCGAACGTCGAATCGAGGCCATCGACGAGACCGCAATCGACAATCGTTCCTGTTGTAGCTTCTCCATGAGCATCTTGAAGCCATTGCCTTCCACGCCCAGAAGATTGTCGACGGGTACGCGACAGTCGTTGAAGAACATCTCGCTGGTGTCCTGGCCGCGCAGTCCGATTTTCTTCAAGGCCCGTCCGCGTTCGAAACCGGGTGCGTCTGCGTCGACCAGCAACAGGCTGATACCGTCGTGTCGCTTGGACGGATCGGTCTTCGCGACCAGGATGATCAGGTCGCAATTCTGACCGTTGGAGATGAAGGTCTTTGCACCGTTGACCACGAAATGATCGCCATCGCGAATCGCGCTGGTCTGCACATTGGCCAGATCGGATCCCGTACTGGGTTCGGTCATGCCGATTGCCAGCAGGCAATCGCCGCTGATGGCGCCGGTCAGGTACTTCTGCTTCTGAGCTTCGCTTCCGAAGGTGCTCAGATAGGGCACGCAGATATCGGTGTGAAGTGACGCCTGCAGACAGTGTGCGCGGTGGTAGGCGAGTTCTTCCTGGATGATCGCGTTGTACAGGAAGCCGCCTTCCGCACCCCCGTAGGCTTCGGGCTCATTGGCTCCCAGGAACCCCTCTTCCCCCATTCGCTTCCAGATGCTGCGCGGCGTGATCCCGGCCTCGTTCCACTCGCCGATATGGGGCTCGACCTCTGCTTTCACAAAACGCTGGAACTGTTGGCGAAACTCCAGGTGTTCGTCGGAAAAAATCTCTCTGCGCAACTCAGTCCCTCCTCTGGCGGGCT
>JAAELY010000279.1 GCA_024226335.1 bacterium | reverse complement strand
GAACAGTGCCACGCACCTGCGCGATGCCATGCTCATGAGTCTGGTTTCGCCTCAGGGCATGATGGCCCAGGTCCCGCACCTTCTGCGCTCCTCGCTCCTCTTTCCCTACGCACACGGGACCGTGTTCTCCGCGCACCAGTACAAGAAAGCGGGAAATGCCGGTCTGGACCGAGCCCTGGTCGACGGACCGCTTGCAACCCGCCAGGTCCGCTTCCCCGACCAGGCCGCACCGGTAGAGTTCATCCGCTTGCCGCACAAAGCGATTCGCAAGCGCATCTCGTCGCGAGGCTGCCGCATCGGTGAGAACAACGTGGCGGGCGCACTCTCCATCCGCGTGCTCTTCGAAGAACACGGCCTCGCATCCGACCTGGACCCGATAGTGCGCGAATGGACGGGCGATCGTTTCAAGCACATCGACTGCAAGGAAACCTGGGAGTTCATCTGGCTCACCCGCTGGGCCGACGCCAACGCAGCCGCTCGCTTCGCCCGCAGTTACGCCAAGATCGCAACCCGGATCGGTGAAAACTCCCGGCTTTCGGGAACACCGCGCGTGCTGGTCTCGCAGCGAAACGCCCTGGTTCTGACACCGGGCCTGCTCGACCTGGCGACCCTGGTGCAATCCGAAAGCGAGATCCGCAGCTACTCGAGTCTTTCCGAGTGGATCGCAGGCGACTGCTTCCCCGAGTCCCCTTGCCCGAAACTCGGGAACTGAAACCCGGGATCTGAAACGCGTCGACTGAACAGCAGGCGCGCGGGTCAAGCCTGTCCCGACAAGATCTGATCGCTCCACGTATGGACGGATCCGGACCAGAGCAGCGCGGCGCGGAAAGATGCGTCCGGTGCAAAATCGACGTCAGTGGCCTGAACAAGCGCCGCGTACGCAATCTGTTGCGCGATATTTCCGACTGGCCCTCGGCCTGGACTACAGCGAAGAGCTCAAAATCGGCGAAGTCATCGACATCCGTTTCCTCCTAGAGGGCCGAACGATCGCGGCCCAGGCGGAGGTCCGCTGGTGCGATCAGATCAAGTCCAGCTTCTCCCCGGCCGCCTTCAGCCTCGGCCTGAAGTTCACCAATCTGGCCGACGCCGACCGCGAGCACATCAGCCGCTACGTAGCGAACCGCGCGAGCAGCCCAGAAGCCGGGTAGGGCGGCCAGACTCCGTTCTACCCCACCAGTCCGAGTCCTCGAATCATCGACGACTACCCGATGACGCCAGTATCGAGTAGATTCGCGCCAACGCGCGCCCGTAGCTCAGCTGGATAGAGCAGCGGACTTCTAATCCGCAGGTCGTTGGTTCGAGTCCAACCGGGCGTGCCAGGGAAGGACACTTCTTGTTCAGTCGTCGAGTTCGAGCGCATGCACCCTTGCCGGCGCAATAATCGGGGTACCCTGGACCGAGATGGAAACCGATGGGGGCAGGAGCCAGCCGTGGCAGAAGGCGTTGCGCATCGCTGCGCGACTGTTCGCTTTCAGCGTCGCGATTGCGGTCTTCGGGGTCGGCAGCATCGTCCTCATGGGTTGGACGGCCGACGAGCCTCATGGCTGGGATCTCGAGCGGGCGCGAGGCATCGGTGTTGGTAGTCCGCACGCCACCGTTCCCGGGCCCGGCCTGCCGGCTGGACTCGCACTTGGGGCGGCAAACAACAACCTCGACTGGATCCGGCACGGGGAGCGCGTCTATCTCGCGTTTCGCACGGCGCCCCGCCACTGGGCTAGCGACGAGGCGCGCCTGATCGTGCTTTCGGCGCCGCTGGGGTCGGAACAGCAGGCGCAGGCTCAGTGGTCGCGCGAGGTCGTCTTCGACCTGCAAGACCGCGACCTGCGCGAGCCGCGTTTCCTCACGGTTGGCGAGCGCCTGCTCTTCTACTTCTTCGAAGCCGACAGCCAGCCGGGAATCTTCTCGCCGAACTCGATCCGTGTGAGCGAGATGCAGGCGCGCGGCCAGTGGAGCGACTCGCGGCCGATCTTCGCGCCCGGCCACGTGGTATGGCGTACCAAGTGGCGACGGGGCGCCGCCTGGATGAGCGTGTACGACGGGCGGGAACTCTACGAGCAGCGCGGCCGCGCGCGCAGCGTCCGCTTGCTTCGCTCGACGAATGGCATCGATTGGAGTTCGGTGAGTGGCGAAGAGTCTCCGGTGCCTCAGGCCGGAGGCGGCGAGTGCGCGTTCGAGTTCGATGAACAAGGGAATCTGGTCGCGCTCGTTCGTGTGGAGCCGCGCGGCGCTCTGGTCTGTACCGCTCCGGCCGACCGCCTTCAGACCTGGGACTGCAACCCCACGCCATTTCGGCACGACTCTCCGCTGCTCGTGCGCCACGGGGACCGTTTCTTCGCGATCGCGCGCCGCAGTCTCGGGGGAACAGTGGAGCGCATGCCGAGCTGGCTCCCCAATGACACGCGCCTGATTCTCGATCAGCTGCGCTTCTGGTGGACGAGGCTACGCACCACGGTGTACGAAGTCCTGCCCGAGGAACGCAGGATTGTTCCGCTACTGGATCTGCCATCGCGGGGCGACACCGCCTTTGCCTCGGCGATCGATCTGGGGGACGGTCGCTTCGCGATCGCGAACTACTCGAGTCCGATCGAGGGCAGGGACTGGCCGTGGGCGGTCGGCCAGAACGTTGAAACGCGCATCTACTCGCTGACGCTGGAGTTGCCGTAGGTGTCGAGCATCGGACTCCCCTCTACGTGCCTTCCTTCCCGTGAAGCCGCAGGAATGCCTCTTCCGCCTCGCCCGTTCCGATCAGCACGATGTCGGTGTCGGCGGGCAGGGGGGCCGTCGGGTCCAGAAAGGCCTCCATGCCGTGCTCGGTTTGGATGGCGACGACGCTGCAGCCGGTGTCTTCGCGGATTCGGGACTCGATGATCGGCACGCCTGCAAGCTCGTCGGGTACGGGCACTACAAACAGGTCGAGGCCCTCTGCAACCATCAGGATCTTGTGGCGCTCGAGCAGGTTCATTGCGGCACTCGCCCCCATCGATGCGTACGACAGCACCATGTCGGCGCCGGCGCGGTGCATTTTCGCCACGTTCCGCTCGTTCGTGGCGCGACTCATGATCTGCGCGTCGGGGCGAAGCTGGCGGCAGTAGATCGTCAGGTAAACGTTCAGGTCGTCGTCGTGAGTCGTGATGATCACGGTGGCCGTCTCGCGGATCCCGGCCTGCTCGAGTACCTCCAGGTCGGCTGCGCTGCCGAGTACGTATTTCTCAGGATCGCGGATGCGTTCTGGCAGCACCTCGACGATCCGGTAGTTCAGTTCGCGTCGCTCGAGCGCCCGCGCGGTGGCGCGGCCAACGCGGCCGCCCCCTATGATTACGACCGGCGCGGTCGACGCGTTGTAGATGCAGAATAGTTGGTCGTAGCGGAACAGATGCTCCTTCAAGCCCGCCAGCAGCAGCACTGTGTTCTCGTTGATCATCGTGTCGGCCTTCGCCGGCTCGAAGGTTCCACGCTCCCAGACACCCAGCACCGTGATTCCCACCTTGTCGCGTAGCCGGTTTTCCAGCAGCGTCTTGCCCACCAGCGGCGTGCGGTGCGCGGTGGCCTCGGCGATCAGCAGGTCGTCGAACTGCCCGATCACGTGCGACATCGCGTCGCCGCCCACCATCCGGCGCGCAAACGACTGGCCGATCATCTCCTCGAGGCGCAGCACGTACGAGCTGCCTGCCAGTTCCATGATGTCGACCGAGGCCTCGTCAGTCGCCGAGGTAAGGATGGGTACGTCCTTCGCGATCCCGCGCACCGTGAACGCCACGCTGGTGTTTGTGGGGTCGTTCGCGGTACTGGCGATGAGTGCCGCCGACTCGACCTGGGCGCGCGACCATGCCTCGGGGTCGTCGAGGTCTCCCACCATCACGTTCACGCCCTGGTCGTGAAGCTGAAGGGCATCGTCGACCTCGGGAACCATCAGCGCGTAGGGATAGCGGTACTGTTGGAGGCGCCGGATGATCGCGCTCGACACCGCGTCGTGGTTCGTCAGCAGCACGTGGCCGCGCATGCTGGACGGAAGCGCGCGTGGTGCGCGCGACGCCGCCTGCGCCTTCATCCACGGTTCGTAGAAGAACTCGATGAACGTGAACGGGAGCAGAACCAGCAGGAAGATCATGCCCGACAGCAGTACGACTATCGAGAACGCGCGGCCGACGTCCGTGTGGAAGGTGATGTCGCCAAACCCGAGCGTCGACATGACCGTCAGGGTCCAGTAGAGGCCCGTGAGCCAGCTGTGTTCCTGCCCCTCGCGCAGCATCAGGTAGTGGAAGCCCGCCGAGTACACGAAGACCATCACCGTCAGTACGAGCAAGAAGCGCCCGAGCACGCGCATATTGCGGCGCCCGTGGCGGCTTCCGAGCAGCGTGAGGATCTGGGCGATGAGGGTCTTGAACACGTTGTAGATGGGCCTCTCTCGTCAAGGGCAGCCGTCTCAGGGATTCTAGCGGGCATTCCGGCGGGGTTCCCGCATTGCGAGGTCCCAGGTTCGATTCCGCCCTGCGCCACCACGGGAAGCCAGACCATACCGGACACATGGGGCCCGGCTTCTTGATGCGCGACCTGCGAGGTGGCGAGTCTGTCTGTGATAGCCTCGGGCAAGTAGAGCAAGGGTCGGGGTGAACGTATGAACTGGGATGCGATTGGAGCGGTCGGTGAAATGATCGGTGCCACCGCAGTCGTGGCCACGCTCTGGATCTTGCTCCTGCAGATGCGACAGAACACCCGGGCTCTGCACGAGAACAGCCGCGGTGCGCGACGAACAGCTGCGGATCAGAACTTCAGAGATCTATCCCGTTTTCGCGACATGATGGTCCGGGATCCCGAGCTTGCATCGATCTGGCACAACGGCTGCCAGGGCGAATCGCTTGCCGACGTCGAGGCCGAACGGTTCATGGGCTTGCTGAACGAGTTGATCTTCGGCTTGTGGCGAGGGTTCGAAGGTGCGAAGAATCTGGGGGATCAAGTCTATCTCGACGAGATCGTGCGGATTTCTGCCTCAGCAGGAGCGTTTCCCACGATCGGGAATCGGCTGAGAGAAATCGCGCAAG
>JAAELY010000278.1 GCA_024226335.1 bacterium | reverse complement strand
CGACTCCGATCATCAGCACGATCTCATCGCCGCGGGCCCGGCTGCGATCGGCGTGCACCCGGCTGCCCATCTGCACTCCGCCGGAGAACGGCTCCTCCTCGTTGACGAAGAAGACGATGCGCACGGTCCGATCCATCGGCGCGCTCACCAGCCGCCTCGTGGCCGCAAGCAGTAGGGCTACACCCGACGCGTTGTCGTTGGCTCCCGGCGAGTCGGCGACCGTGTCGTAGTGCGCCCCGATCAACACGACCTCGTTCGGGTGCGTGGTGCCCGGTATCGTCGCAACGAGGTTGGCGACGCTCGTCCCCGCCACGTCGATCTCGTCTCTCTGAGGATCGACTCCGGCGTCGCGCAGCCGCTCCGCAATCCAGCGCTCCGCCGCCAGCAGCGCCTCGATCGAGAAGCCGGCGTGTCGCGGGCCGATGCCGACGGACAGCTCTTCCACATCGCGAATCAGCTCGTCGCGCAGCACGAGCTGGGACTGGCTGAGCGGTTCGGTCGGCGTCTTGAACCGCGTGACGGGGGACCGATGGAAGCATGCGACGTGCAACGCGCACGCGATCGCGATCACGAGCGCGGAGTATCTGTTGAATCGGGCTCTCATGGCGCGGCCTCCGAGTCGAGTGACTCCCGGATCGCCTGTCGCTCTTCATCGCCGACGACCACGGATGTCTCAGGCGCCATGGTAATTCGACCTGGCGAGCGGGTCGAACCCGAGATCACCCGATCATGACTCCGCCGCTCTAACCACGCACGCACCGAGGATCCCGATCGAACCGCGAGGCCCTCACCCAGCTTCCTGCAACGCAACGGCCTGCGGCGCCGCAACCCGACCTCCCTGCGACGCAATCCGCCGCAGCATGCCGGCAAACACCCGGCGATGCACGGGATAGATTCCGTACCAGTACGCCAACCCGGCAACACCGACGGGGTCGAACACCGCGGTCTGACGAATGACCGCCCCGTCCTCGGTCTCCTCGACCTGGAACTCGAGCCACGCGCGTCCCGGCAGCAGCATCTCGGCCACCAGCCGCAGTCGACGATCGGGCTCGTAGGCCTCGACGCGCCAGAAGTCCACGGCGTCCGCGACGGTCAGCTTCTCGGATCCCCGCGGCCGGTCCCCGCTTCGCAATCGCGAGTCTACCAGGTCCTGGATAACCCTAGTTGTGTACTTCAAACCCACCAGCCCCGAGCAGAGACAAAGCCGAACTGGGAAAGCTCCAGACTCATTGATCAGCGCGATTCTGGGCAAGCTCGTTCTCTGGAGGACGGTCAACGGACTGTTCGCCCGCGACGAACAGGCGTTGCGGCGCTACCTGGACGTATTCCCCGTGGCCCGGATCTCCGAGAAACTTCCCTGACGGGTTGTTGCACTCCTTGCCGAGAGCGAGGTTGCGTATCGGCAATGAACAAAGCGCTAGCAATTCAACGCCAGTGCGGGGCCCGGCCAACTCTCGACGGAGGCAAGTCAAAGAAAGCTTGTTCGCCCTTCACTTCTTCGACGTTATGATCAGCGCAATGCAAGAAACCCATGCTGGTCCACCCAACGCCAGCACACGTTGAGAGGCACGCAATGCGCACGAAGTTGAAGACAGGTCTCTGCTGTTTGGCTCTGCTGACTCTCGTATCCTGTGGTTCGAGCGATCCGAACGTCGATGTGGACACGCCGGATACGGACGCTTCTACGGAAGAGACGTCAGGCTCCGACGAGACGTACGTTGCCGAGGAATCCCCGGCAATCCCAGACCTCGGCGGCGCGTCTCCGGAAATGATGACGCAGTGTGGGGCCCACGACGAGTCCGAGGACGTCGAGCTCTACGAGGGGCTGCAGGGTGTCACCAAGGAGTACGTGCGCGAGTACGAACCATCGACTGTCAGGATTCAATGGATGGAAGAAGCCGACATTCGTAGGCTGCGTCCCGACTTCTCGCCTGGCAGCGTTTCGGGCCTCCCTCGGTGTACGGGAACGCTGATCTCAGAAAACCATGTCCTGACGGCAGGCCATTGCTTCACCCGCCACCTGCGTGGTCCGTTTCGTTTAGAAAACAGCCGGAGGGTCGGCCCGACGCCGGAGCAACGGGCCACGATCATGCAGGTCAACTTCGGCTTTCAGCTCGACGGCGAGACCTCCGTCGTGCGCGTTCCCGAGTCGTTTCCGATCGTCAAGCTGGTCGAATTCCGCAACGGACAATTCGACTACGCCATCGTCGAGATCGGCGCCAACGAAGAAGGTGAGCTGCCCGGCGCGAAGTACCCCGTGGCCACCGTCACCACCCGCATACCAGAAAAGGGTGAGTTGATCGTGCTGATCCAACATCCCGCCGGAGAACCGAAACGCGTGGACGTCGGAAGTCTGCTGGCGGTGGGCGAAGACCGCCTTTTCTACAACGACGTCGATACGCTGAACCGGTCGTCCGGCTCCGGAATTCGTGATCAGAACGGCGCAATCATCGGCGTTCACACGAACGGCGGTTGCAGAAAGAAGATCAGTCGCAAGAAGAAGAGGGCCAACAAGGGAGTCCCCGTCGCGGCGTTTGCCGAGGTATCGGAGATTATCTAGTGATCTCAACACGTCTGACGACCGGAACCCGGAGAGCAACTCTCATCACAGCGTTGATCATCCTTCTCGGGGTACGTGCCGAGGCGGGCGCGCTGAAAATCGTCGACGCTCGGCCGGCCGGGCTCGAGACGACAAAGCAGTTGGCGGCGATTGCGGCACCCGAGTGGCACACCGTGCCTCCCGAAGGAGACACGCTGGCCGGGATGTTGCGCACGATCTGCGGAACCCAGACACCGTCGACCCTTCAGTTTCTGGAACAAGAGGCAGTGAGACTGAACCGTGCCGGTACGGCGACAACCATGCTTGGGGCCGAGTCGGCGGTCTTGCTCCCGTTCTGTGTTCCAGCAGCGCAGGCGCAGGTCGAGGTCGAGCCCGGTGACACCCTGTCCGACCTGTTGCTGCGCTCCGGCACGTTGGATGAAGAGATGGTCGATCTCACCTGGGAGTTGAACAAGAACACTCTGTACAAGGACTACGCCGGACAGGAGCACTTCGTGCACCATCTCTTGCCCGAGAGAGGGGTGGTCGTGCCGACGACACTGTCGAGTACGAGATTCGTGACGCTGTCCGATGCGTCCTTCTCCAATCGACCCGAGATCACCAACCTGTTCATGAGTTACGCGGAGGGGGTGGAAGAGGTCGAGTCAGCACCCAACTCCGAGTCGGATCCGGGTCTTCAGTTCGTCAGGTTCGTCGCACCGGCCGATGTCGCTGAGTGCACGGATCAGCCTCACGGTGGCAACCCTTTCGATCACGATCGAGTGTGGAATCGCTTCCTCAGCGAACGTGCGCGACTCACGCAGTACCGCAAGTCGCCGGAAACGGCGATCGTCGGCATCGTCGACACCGGGATCGTCGGCGGCGCCAACTGGACCCTTCTGCCGCAAACGCATTTCGAACCCAACGTGTACGAGTTGTTTGGCCAGAGGGGTGTCGACGATGACCGTCCGGCCGGTAACGACCAGGTTGACGACGTTTACGGCATCAATTTCAATCAGCGCAACGGCAGTTTCGAGACATACCCCCACGATCCGGATCGTGAGCACGGGACGAAGATCGCGTCAGCGGTCCTCGGAGGGAAAGCGCTGCTCGCGGCGGTCGCTCCCGAGGACATCCCGATACGACTCAAGATCGTGAATCTCAGCTCGGCAGACCTGCCGGGCCCCGTAGAGGCGCGTTACGTCAGCGATGCGGTGGACTACCTGGATCAGCAAGGCGCCGACATCGTGAACATGAGCCTGGCGACACCGCGTCACGTCGTCCCGCACTGGAACTCGATGCGGGACGCGGAGGATACGTTGTTCGTCGTCGCGGCCGGCAATCGAGGCGGTGGTGGCGAGAATCTTGATCTGGCCAAGCTGTATCCGGCCGACTACGGGGGCACGCGCGACCCGCACTCGCCCCACGTGTTGACCGTCGGTGCGCATGACAGCGAACTCGGGCCGGCGTGGTTTTCCAACTTCAGCGAAAGCCGGGTCGACCTGTTTGCTCCAGGCTGCGGGGTATCGGTTCTCGGCGCTGCAGATTTCGTATTGGAGAACGGCACATCCGTCTCCACGGCCATCGTGTCGTTTGCCGCCGGACTAATCCGTGCCCTCGGTGAGGAGCATCCTCTCAACATCAAACACCGACTGGTCGCCAGCGTGGATGTCGACCGTCGACTTGCCGAAAAAGCGTGGACCAGCGGACGACTCAACGTGGTCAAGGCCATCAGCCTGTCGCAAGACGTCGTCGAGACCGCGGACGGAACGCTGACCTTCGGCAGAATCGCAGCGCCGACTCAACTCAATCGCTATTGCGCAGACCCGAGTACGCGCAGGTACCTCACGAGCGTCATGAAGGTGCGTCCCAACATTCCAGCTGAGGGCGGATCGGAGATCCAGTACTGGCTGCGCATCGATGGCGACGTCCAGATCGTGTCGTGCAAGCAACAGAACCAGGATCAACCGCTGGGAGAGTTCTTCGTCGATGATATCGCCGTTGCTGCTCCCGCGTTGTCGCAAGTGCGAGACATTGTCTTGAGGTCGCGCTAGCAGGCCGTTGAAAAACCGATGATCGGCAGGGGTCGCAGGATTTGTTGGAGCGGGCTTGCGGTGCGCGCGATCGCGATCTGAAAGCGAAAGGTCGCAGACGGTTCCCCGATGAGGGCACGCCAGGCGGCTCGCAGTG